>CALBDR010000084.1 GCA_937927525.1 uncultured Candidatus Melainabacteria bacterium | reverse complement strand
AGACACTAGCACCGTTTGCATCTTTACCATTGGTCTTTAAATACGTAACACGAATAACCTGGCCCTCTGTTGGGTTGTTACCAGTCAATCCGCCAATAGCAAAGTTAAATTCCCAGTAGCCGTTGTAAGTTTCAAGAGGAAGATAAAGCGCTGTGTTTTCGTCAATAGTAGCAATAATCTGACCACCAGATGTAGCATTTGCACTAAAGTAACTAGTGAATGTGTCAGAGTTCAAGTCGTCATATACCTGAACAGCAACAGTAGAAAGATCTAAATCTTGATCTGGAACAACATATACTTGTCTGTCTGTACCAGGTTCAGCAATAAACGTTTTTACGCTAATTGCTCCTTCCAGTACAGTAACTGTAGGATTACCAAGTGGATCAACGAACGTATAGATACCAGATCCGGTAGTATCGTAGCCAATGTAGTCGATCAAAGTTCTAAATGTGTACTCTACGCCTTCTACAACTGCAGTGAACGATGTACCTGCAGGAAGAGTAACTGATTCAGGCTTTACAGAAGCAGACTGAAGATTGACACTAACTGCCAGCGTTGCTCTAGATGCAGTCTTTGATCTAGGAATATAGCCAAAAGACAGAGAATGGTTAACCAGTGAGGTTCTGAGCTGGGCAGTAGGCAGGAAAGATTCGTTTAGAGCAAAGTTAGCAACAAGACCATTTAGGTGGGTATTGTACGCCAAGACATCCATAATGTTAGATAGAGCAGAACCTTCAAAGTCGTAATCTTCGAACTCATCCTTAGCAGACAGATAGCTCTTCAGTGACGCTTTGATGTTATCAAAGTCAAGATCTGATGCTTTAATAGTTGTTGCCATTTTTATCTAATCCTTGATACTGAAGTCTCTAGTACTACAATCTCTTCTGTGTTAACTACTTGGAATTCTACTCTTACGTTAAGGTAGTTCCTATCTGGGTTGTCGTCTACGTCTACCGCCAGAACAGAAGCTCTTGGCTCATAGAAAGCTAGAACATCTATAATAGCGTCTTCGATAACTGCTGCATTTTCTTCAAGAGTAAAGTTATCAAAGAGTTTAGATCTTAAGTTTGCACCTAAAAAAGGTCGAAAAGGTCGCTCACCATAATTGGTCTGCAAAAGAGTTTTCACTGACTGACGCACTGCAGCAGCATCAGTCTTCTTGTACACATCACCAGTAGACTTGACCGCAAACGTCAGGTCAAGATCACTAAAGTTTCTTTTTCTTGTCGTAATGATCGAAGGCGTTTGTAAATTACCGTCTTCGAGTGCAAGTGATTTAGTTACAGCCATTTAAGCTCTTTTCTTATATACTTTATTTTATTTATACTGGAAAAAGCCAAGCCCGTTCTGAATGAACGTTCTAAAGTTAATATCAGTCCTGACCTTACGTTCAAAGTTACCACGATAGTAAGAATCCACTTTCGGCATAACTACGATAATCTCGGCATGGTACTGCCGGTCTTCATAGAAATATTTGCTTTCGCCTTGATGTGACTCAGCAGTAAAAGGCTTAGGATCAATTGTATCGAAATGGAGGATTAACCCCTGGAACATATGATTGTCTTTCCAGTACTGCGATAGTTCGAAAGTTTTCCATGGGTCATTCTGACCTTTAGAGTTTAAAACCTCGTAGACGACGGCTCTACCTTGTGTAGCAAGCTCTCTAATGTCACCTTTTACTAATGATTCTGTTCCATCGGCTTTAACCAATCCTTCAGTCACAATTAGATTATGCTGATTAAATTTCTTATTTGCTCTAAATCCCTCAATTAAAGGAACTTGACAGTATAGTCTCTGAGCAATAAGCTTACGGTCTGCTTGGCTTAAGTGGTTTAGTGTAGCTCTAGTACCTGATGAATTAGCAAACATCGACATAGGAATGCCTTTACCTAATTTGGTTCCAGCATTAATATCTCTAAGTTTCTGTGGATCATATAATGGATCTGGTAGAATCTTTCTAGGCCTAAACTCTTCTTGATATCTTCGTATTAATGTAGAGTTTACAAAAGAGTCTGCAGATTGTTTCTTACTGGCTTTATCATTAAAATATGTTCTAACCCTTCTAGGAGTAGGAACAAAGTAATCACCAGAGATAATATCTGTTGCAAAACAAGAACCAACAAAAGCACCATCAGCACGATTGTTCGGGTCTCTTAGTTTAGCTCTGGCTTCACGAGTAGTAATTGTATTAATATTAAATTCTACCATTATTGAATTCCATATTTTTCATAAATTTGAATAGCAGTATTACTGTAATTGCCGCTTTTGTCAGTATAGTAACTAGAAGCCTCAAGAGCAGCAATTGCAGAATACGTATCTGTAGATCCGACAATCTTATCATATCCGTAAGCACGCCATTTTTTATCTGAAAGACTCTCACCCGTCAAAAGATTGACATAGGAATTAACAGAACCTTTTATTGATCCATGATCAGCAAATGTGTCTTGAATGACTGTTGGAACGCCATTGATATATTCAGTGGTGGTAGCCAGGGTACCGCTAGAGCTTTTAATACCAAAGAAGTTTGTTCCACCTACTGGTTTTTTACCCCATCCGCTTTCAATAGCAGCCTGTGTAGCAGCAAGGTTAGCTAATGAATTGGCTTGAGCTTCACTATATCCTCTAGCTAGGTATTCTTCTTTAGCCAGTCCATGGACTGTATTATAGAAGTCTTCATTCGTTCCTTCCCAGGGACCTGCTAAGCTAGCATCAGATGCTACTCCATCACCAAATGTATCTGGTCTGTTAGCACTGTTATCTGTGGTAGCTTCACCTGAGGATCCATCAGATCCCTTTACGCTGTTAGAGATCTTACCGTCATCAACAGTTACTTTTCTAACACCCAGCGTTTTTGTTTTATTAAGTGCTTCATTCATATTAGACTGGGTTGGCTTAGCAGTGGTAGAAGCTGGTTCGTTTGTAGTAGGAGCACTTCCTCCTCCACCCCCGCCACCAAGTGGAGCTGATAATGCTGTTGTTGCCGAAGATGCGTTACCGTCAACGTTTCCCTGAAGGTTTCCGATAAATCCGTCTGCTCGTACGGTCGTAGCGTCTACCGTTTCTGAGTGGGTTGACTTAGCATAGATTACATGATTTTCACCACCAATAGTACCTTTTGCACCAGCAACGGTCGTACACTCACCTAACATAAAGTTCTCTGGAGCAGATGTAGTGATACGTTCCTCTGCTGATACTCTAACCTCTGTACCAGCCAGAATCTCAACGTCTTCCTCTGCAGAAATCTTAACGCCACCTTTAGCTACAACATGGGTGTCTGCCATACTCTCTACAGTGTAGTTGCCAAGTACAACTTCAGACTTATTGCCTTGTGTTGTAACTACTCTGTCACCTACAAAGTTCTCAACCTTCTCCTGCCTAATCTCTTCAACTTGTTTGCCCTGTGTGGTAACAGTGAAGTTGTTACAGTTGATATTAAAGTCGCCTGTCACGTTTAGGTTAAGGTTACCGTTGTAGTGGATGTCACCGTTGCCGTTAACAACCATGACAAAGTCATCACCAACCAGCTTAACCATCTTACCAACAGAGTTCAGTAAGAATGTAGTAGCATCTTTGGCATCTGGATACATCTCAATAGCGCTGCCGTCTTTATGAACATAAGACATTCTTTCGCCACCAGGTGTATCATCGATTTCAATACGATGACCAGATGATGTTTCCTCAACCTTATTATAAGGATACTTGGGTTGCCAGTCAGTCCTAATACCTAGGTCCACACCAGCCGGAGCATCAGCAGCTAACTTTACATAAGGCTCCCACTCTGAACGAGCAGCCTTGTTAGTAGTCTGATTATCCTCATACGGCTGGGTAGGATACTGTTCTTCTGGATCCTTGAATCCTGTTGACATTATCTGAATCCTCTCGCTCTACTTAAATCTATAAGTCTTTCAACTGACACTGCACCAAGACGTCTTGCTTGATCTACAGTTAATGTGTTTCTACTACCAAATGCTTTTTCAACATAGGATACAACGTTGAACCCAGGGTCAAACGCTTTATCATTAATATCTGAATGTCCCCATACCTGTCCACCTGGCAGAATAGTATAGAACATCTTTAGAAACTTACTAAATGTTTTCCATTGTGCAGGACTACAGGTATCAATGTCTTGATAGCCATTCTTAAATCCACCAACGAAAGCAATACTGATCGATCTATCTAAGTGATTAGTAGCGGTAGTGTGGTTAGTAACAGTATTGATATTCTGGCACACCTGAATCCTACCATCCTGGAGAATTAAGAAATGGAAAGGTACTTCACTGGCGTCAAAGTTTTCTCTGTACCAGTTGATTAAGTCCTGTCTTTCAAACTTCTGTCTGTAATCAGTCTTGGTATTATAAACAACCACCTCAGTATATTCTCTATAACAAGACCGCAAGTAAGTTTCTAGCTCTTCACTTGTTTCAATATAATCGCCTTCTGATACTTCACTTGGTTTAAATACAGGATTCTTATCAAACTCAAAAGACGTAGTGTAGTCTTTTACTGATGGATCTATAATGTACGAGCGCCGCCGAAAGCTAGTATCCGGGGGAGGATTATTAGTACTTTCGATATCATCATTTTTTTCTAGTAAATCTAAATCTTGTTCTACCATTTTAGTTACCTATCACCATTCCGATACTGGTTTATTTCTAGCTTTATTGAGATTGACTGGGGTTTCATCATAATGAATAAATCCATCACCTGGATATCTACCAATACCAATATTAGTAGTGGCGTTTTTCTTTAATGAGGAAATTACTCTTTCATAAGCAGGGTCGCTATACGGAAGTTGACTACCGTTTCTAGTTAAAAC
>CALBDR010000083.1 GCA_937927525.1 uncultured Candidatus Melainabacteria bacterium | reverse complement strand
CAACCAGGAAAGAAATAATATAAATAATACAGTATACGTATACATTATATAAGGATTAAATTCATGGATTTTCATAAATTACGACAGCAACTAGCTGAAGCTACTAATTCAACAGCAGATCATGTAAAAGCATCATATGATTATATGCCCGATCATAACCGCAAACCTTCTACCCAGGAGATTACGAACCATGCTCAGCAGCATGGCGGAAAGTCGATTGCAGTTACAAACGTGCGCCATGGTGCCGGCGGTGGCGGTAGTGCAGAAGTACATATTAAAGGACATGTTAAGCATGTCATGAAATTTTTAAATCATCATCATGGTGAAAATTATTCACATGATCATGCTGGTCATAAAGAGTACAAAAAAGATTATAGTTAATAAAAAAAGGGGACCAGCGATAAGCCAGTCCCCTTTTTAGTAATATTAAATTATTACTATAACCGAGATAATATTATAAACCTTATGGCTGCAATCCTAACTTATCCCCAGCATTGTTTCTAGAGTTTTTACTTCTAAAGCTGACTTTTTTACCTTTAGTTATAATATCATCACTCATGGTTACTTCCCAGATACCAGATCCAGATCTTCCAATTTCAAATCGAACATAGATTACTTTGTTCTCGATTGCATCCTTAAAGATATCTGTCATATCTAATTTAGAAGTTTTACTTTCTTCCATAATAATTTTTTCACACTCATAGGTAACTTGAGTGGCAGTAGGATTTTTCTGTTTGCTTAGAAAGTCATTTTTAGAAATAAACTCTAAAAAGTTTTCTGCTTTAAAACTATTTTTTTCAGTTTTATCTGCAATTTTCTTATCTATTAAATTAGGATACAATTCTGCTACTGCTCTTATTGGACCCATTACTGCAGTAGATCGGGAAAGAATATTTAGAATTTTATATTGTTTTGTATTTTTCCAGAATCGATTTTTCTTTTCATCTTTTGCTAACAGCCCTAAAATATCTTGAGGCTTAACTGTATTAGTAGTCTTTCCGCTCTTAGCAGAAATTACATACGTTGTCCCTTTATCTTCTATTCCATAGTCCATTAATGGCTCATTAGGTCTAGGTGGAACATAAATTCTAGAGCTATTAGAAAACCTGATTCCTTTATCTGAAAATAGTTGCCTATTAATGATACCAATTGGTCCGATTACTTCTCCAAAGTCCTTATTGATATTATTAATAGGCAATTCTTTTTTCACATTCTCATATATACTTTCTAATTCTTTCTTAGATTTGTCACCATTATAATATTCCATTAAGCAGTAAAGATATGATTTTACTTCACTTTTTAAATCTTCTCTAGATTCTATTGCATTATATACTTTTTTATTATATTCTGATAAAGTCCACCTTTTAGTTTCTGACGCAATATTGAAGGCCTGTGGCTTGAGAGAAACTAAGTCTCCAGGTCGGAGTCCAGGTTTTTGAATATTATCAAATGTGACTCTTACTGGGGTGTCGAACCCTTTTAAGGCTACTTTAGATTTCGGTTCATATATATCGGATGCTAAATATGTAACTTTTGTTCCAGCTTCAGTACTACCTACTATTCTGGAATCATTATTTAAGTCATAGACCTTCGAGTCTTTTTTCATAACAGTTTCAATATCACCTCTACCCTGAAACCGTTTTGCCCACGATGCTGCGCCTCTCGAGCCTGCCATATATGTCTCCTAATTAGCTAGCGGGTTATCCAGAGCTTCCTGAATCTTAGCCATTAGCCGTTCTTCTAATTGTTCTATTTCTCTATCTGTATCACGGTAGAGCTGATCGCGCTTGTTATCAAACCTCTGATCTGCAATATCAATCATCTCTCTGACCTCAGTCTCAGCTTCTCTTACAGCATCTTCAATACGATCAACCATCAGCTCTAGGCGAGCAACATCATCTTTTAAATCATTCTTAATGTTTCTAGTATACTCTGTTGCTTGTAGTACTGACTCTTCAGTCCGCTGCATCTTTTGTTCCATGACAGATAGCTGTTCTTGGAACCCGCTGAGATCAGGAGCCACGTATGACGTAATCATCTCTTTCATATCAGTATAGTCCTTCCAAAGTTCAAAGGCACCATAGAGACCACCGACAAGAGTGGACAGACCCATAGCTACAGCTACCATCCTACCACCTTTGAATTTGATCCCAGCGAATTCTATCTCAGCCATTTTTAGTCCTTAATAGCTTTCTTGTTTAACTGATTAGCAGTAATAAACCCTGCAACAAAGGCGATAGCCATGCTACCTACCAGGAGTGCAGAGTACCAAAGAATAAATGCCATTTACTTCTTCATCCCTTCTAAACCTTCCTTTGCATAGAATGCAGCTACGATAGCAGCAACCGATACAAAGTACGTTGGAGCAATATCTTTCAGTAGACTAGAAGCTGTTTCCTGTCCAATGAGAGACGCGATAACAATGGCAAAAGGATAGAGAAGCATACCGAAGAGTGCGAACCATGCCATCCCTCTCTGAGCATCTTGCTTTTTATCATTGTTCTCGATCTGGAGCATACGCTCCGCTTTTGCCATTTCTTCATCAGTCACAACGCCATCACCATCTTCATCAAATTGATTAAAGACTGAATCTTCTTGTAACTTTTTAGCCACCGATACCTCCTACACCACTAAAGGCAGATGTTAAGGTAGGTCCAAAAGAGGATGCTGCCCAGAGAAGTGCACCAATAGCACCTACACCAATAACAACCCACTTCATTTTCATATCATCCACAGACATTTTAATACCAACTAATTCGTTACTCAGAATACGCAGAGAGATTTCCATCTTGCCTTCTGGCATATCAACTGGAACCTGTGGACCTTGGTTTTGCTTTTGTTCTTCAGACATTATTTTAATCCTTCATCTAAAATATCTTCTAAAATAACAACACCTTTGTTTACCAATCTTTCTCTATTGGAAAGGTGTAATGCTTGAATATCATCCTTACTCTGACCATGATACGGTACCGCATGGCCTTCTTCAATCATAACTTCAGTCAGTAGTTTCTTATCTGGACCTACAAAGAAGTCACCAAGAATCCTACCAAACTTACCCTTCATATCTTCTCCGTCCTTGGCAGCAAACGTCTTAAGAATAACTTTTTCACCAAGTAGCTCTTTAACACGCTCTTTTGCTGCAAGACCGAATAATTTTTCGACTTTGTCAGATGTTCTAGATTCTGGTGTGTCGATGCCCATGATGCGAACACGCTCATCCTTTAACCATACTCCGAATCCTAAATCAATGTCGACGTCGACGGTATCACCGTCAACAACCTTAACTAAATTCGCTTTATACTCGTACACTGTTTGTTTCTCCTATTGGAACTGTAATGCCCGAAGTTGTTGTATCTCTTGTTCAAGTCGCATCACTTCCAACTGTTTCTTACGCAGTTCGAGTAAATATAATTCATTGCAGTCGATTCTCGACTTTGGCTTTTGGCCTAAAGGAATGATAATTCTAGCAAAGACGCCAACGTCTCCGACGCGCGAATCAACATAACCACTAAGAGGATCTGTATATCCTCTGCCAATAATGCCAGTCACGCCAAACTCTAAGTTTGTGGCGGAACCGATTGCATTAGAGCAATCTAGATCACCTGCCTTAAACCTATCTGACTGGTATGAGCCAGGTGCAGTAGGTAAGGATAGGTTTAATGAACTAGACTGTCCAAATGCAACAGAGGCATATAATAAAATAAAAATGAGTGCTAGAAGGAATAATTTTGATATATTGTAGTTGATCATATTACACCTTTGAGCAGATTCTAGAGTCTACACCAGAGCCGGGAGCATTAAGCTCTAACTGCTTGGAGGTAGTACAGATGTATTCAATGCGGTCACAGTCGGCTTCTCTGATATAGATTTCTACTGATTCCTTACCTAAATAAGGAACGTTCACGAGCTTTGTAGCTGCTGCAAAGGGAACAGGATTCCAGTCTGCATCATGCACAGTAATTTCGTAATACTCTACATCAGATCTTTTATTAAATAGTTTCATAGTGGTCACAACAATACCCTCCATGAACGAAGGCTCGAACTTGGGATATGTTGGTGTCCACTCATGAGCGTGTGCGGTAGTAGCCATCAAGGCTGCCACCACCGCCGTAACGATCTTTTTCATTAGCTGGCGATACACTCTGCTGTTACGTTAGCGGAGTACTGGCCGCCAGGGAAAGATTTACCGTAACCATAGTCTACAGACGATTCGATCTGGAACCACGTGGAACCAGCAACGGTTAAGTCATATTCGGTAACGTTATCATATTCAATCTTGGCTGCCTCATATCCAGCCATCCCAGTATCGGACGTCTGTGTTACAGTTACCTCACCATCCCATGCCAGAGCATCATCGAGAGATGGTGCAGAAGCAAAGGAGTTTGGCCAGGAGATTTTGGCAATGTAGTAGTCTGCAGAAGTTACGTCAAAGCGTACCACGGGATCTACACCTCCATCTACTGGATCTGTACTTAATGAGTCTGGGGTGGGGTTACCATATACACCCGCAACAGTAGTGTAGATGGAACACTTAGAAGATACGTTTCCTGTGATTGGTACACTTTCAGCGTTTGCTGTAGCGCCGCCAACCACCACTGCTAATGCAGCAATCAGTCTTAACATTTTTATTCTCCGGTTAATTGTTCTCTATCATATTGAGAGCGGAC
>CALBDR010000082.1 GCA_937927525.1 uncultured Candidatus Melainabacteria bacterium | reverse complement strand
AGTTTATATCATTATCGTCAGCTACTTCCATCAGCTGATCAATCCACTGGTCTAAAATAGAAATAGGTTTGTTCTGCAATAACATATGAAAGGGGAAGTCTTTATATGACTTACATTCTATGTTCCACCTACCATAAGACTCCCCAGGAATGATATCGCCTTTGAAGGTTCTTATCTGACCTTCATGGAGTATTTGTTTTCTAAAAGAATTGAAACCGCCAATGTATGCGCCAGAGGACGGAGCTCTGATAAACGTTTCGCCAGTTAACTCAGAAAGTTTAAGGGCCATCTCTCTTTCGAAAGACGACCCTTTTGCTTTTGCACTCGCTCCACCCCTAGCCATGAAGCGGACATCCTAAACCTTCAACTAGACCTGGTGTGATCTGGCCTGGAACATTCTGATCATTCTGGCCAGCCCATACTCCTCTGAATCCAGGATTGATTTCACCGGTGTCTCCCATTGTGCTGTCTCTAGACCAACAGATCAAAGGATATGGATCAGCTGCAATAATAGGGATAGAGCAAGCATTACTGAGAAATAAGTAATGGTCCACACCAAAAACCATTCCTCTTGATTCCATTCCTTCGATAAGTTTACTAGCCGTTTTAGGCGTGATAGCATAACCGTGTGTTCCAATAGATTGTGGAATTTGTATCAGCCGTCTAACTCTTCCACGAGGAATATATGTTTTTGTATCCCTCATTCGAGGACCAAGATGGACCAGGGCATCATCTGGTATTTCAAAGTTTCTAAAGTTCTTGTATACATATGCATCATGTTCTAGAATTGCACATGGCTTATCAACCTCAACTACTCTACGCCATGCCTTTACATGACTAGCTGTACAACAAGCATTACCAATTTCTAAACATTCTGGGTGATGAGCAATAGAATTTTCTGTTTCCTTGGATGCATTAATCTGCTCGTTAGTAATTGTAAGTCCGGCTTGCTCAGCTGCTTTATCATAAGGAACATTTTGTACTGCATCGATATACTCAAATTTCATGTTATTCTGATCGAGGGAGTCAGCGCAGATTTTGGCATAATCCTCACTGCGCTTATTCCCAACACGACGAATAATCAAACCACGATCGACATTGTTCATTAAACTATCTCACATCCTCCAGCTACACAAGCTAGCTCGCGAGCTCCAGTTGTCATGTCTACAGTCTCATACTCCGAGAGTTTAGACCAATCAATTTCCTTAGGCATCTTAGCCAAAAGTTCCTCATACTCTTCTTCCGTACAATCCTGATAAGGAGCCTGCTTATAAACATGTTCGGAGAATGGCAGGAACGATACACCAGACATATATTCGAAGTTATTATATACCCAAGCACCTACATCCATCCACTCATGTTCCTTAACAGAAATAGTTACAGATGGCTTATGCTCACACCAGTGCTCTTGATATGCCTTCCACAGCTCAAGTTGTTCAATTGCTGACATGTCAGTTCTAAACACGGCACCCTCATCACACTTGATTGGGAATGAGAATACAACAGTAGAATCTGGCTTCATTACATCATCTTCAACAGGGAAGCCAGCATCGATCATCATTTGGGTGAGCGGGTCTTTTTTATCACCTCTGACAGTTCTAACGTAGAATTGATTATGACGAGCGTGAATGCCGGAAGCAGAATCAACAAGCTGGCTAACAGTACCAGAGGGCTTAACACAAGTAATAGCAGCAGACGGTACAATTCCGAGCTCTTTAGCAAGCTCATCGTTTGTGGAAACTGCTGTGAGACGAAGGTCTTTAAGGAGACCAGCAAGGGTGACGTGCTCATTACCTTTACCATTTGTTTTTGTAGAGTCCATAATGCCGGTAAGAGAAACACCAAGAAGTCTTTCTTCTTCACAGTTACGCTTCCAGTCTTTAGAGATATACTTAAAGTTTGTTAGTGTAGATTGGAATGTTCCAAGAATAGTAGCAAGTCGAACTTTTTGTTCTAAGCTGTCAATAGTATCCGTTGGTCGAACAACAACTTCGGACAGGTTACAGAACTCACGAGATCGAAGAATAATCTCAGAACAAGGATTAGTACCAAAAGCATGATCAGGATCACGACGACCATTCTTAGCTACGACATTTTTAGCTGATTCACGGTTGAAGATACCACGCTCACCAGACTTAGAATCATACAGAGCTTTCCACTCGTCCATAAAGATACCAATGTCTGGCTTCTCTTTATATACAGCAGAGTTGTTTGCAAGAGCTCGTTGTGGATGATCTTCCCACCACATACCAGACTTAGCAACTCTCATACGATCATCAGAAAGATCAGAAAGTGAGATAAGAGCAGAACGACGAACACCACCAACTACTACAATCTCAGCAATCTTACAAACAATATCATGACACTCAAGAGAAGTCAGCTTACGGCCTGCTGCATGCTGGAAGAGATTTACACAGAATCGAAATAACTGATCTAGAGGTTCTGGACCTGATGCTCTACCACCAAATGTTTTTAGTGGTGCACCAGAGGGACGAACCTTGGACATATCCCAGTTAGGAATCTGACCAATATAAAGCATGCCAATAAGTTCTTTTAGAGACTTAGACCAGCCCTGTTTGGAGTCAGGAACTACAATAGTTGTATCAGAAGGATGGAAGTCATCTGCAACTACTGGCAGCTTGTTAACTGATTCCGTTTCTACGGAAAATCCTACTCCAGTACCATTCATGAGAATGTACATAATCTCATCAAAAGCATTAACTCGATCTACTGCGACATAAGAACAGTTATAGCCAGCAATGTTGTCTCGCTTGAGAGCTTCACCTGCAGTCATTAAAGCACGCATCGAAGGCATTACTTCGAGATTAAGTACAGCACTCTCTAATTCATCACGAAGATCTTTTTCCAGGGTGTAATTGTTATGCTCTTTCAGATGTTCTTCGAAGAAGTCAAAATATCGAGCTACGGTCTCGGACCAAGTTTCACGACGATTCTCGTCATGCAGCCAACGTGAATATCTGGACAAATGGATATACTGCTGGTAATGAGTAGGAAGATGGTTACTCATCTGGTTCTCCTGATTACTGTAATTTTGTGATTATAATACCTGTCTGATCATTGTCACCTTCTACAGAA
>CALBDR010000081.1 GCA_937927525.1 uncultured Candidatus Melainabacteria bacterium | reverse complement strand
GATTAAAAAGGCTGGCTTAGAAAGGTTTGATGAGCTAAAAAGTATCGTTGAGGTAGGAACTAGATCAATTGTGTTAGTTGACAGCCCCAGTAATCCTTTTGGCACTCAAATTAAAGAAAGGCTTGATTTTGTAAGCCCTAGTAAAATTATCTGGGACTCCGTTTATCATAACATTATTTACACTACAGATCTGATCACATATCCACAACATGATATTATGGTGGGGTCTTTTAGTAAACTACTAGGCGTTGCTGGTACTCGTATTGGCTGGATTGCCACTAATAAGCCATTTTTATATGAAATGTTAAAAGCTGAAAATCTATATGAAACAGCCACAGTATCTATCCCTAGCCAGAATCTATTAATTGATATTTTAGAGAAATTAGATCTACAGAACTTCATGATTAACGGTAAAAGAATACTAGATAATAATAGAGATGAGTTATCTAAGTTATCTGGATTGTTTGCTAATCAACCTGTACAAGAATCTGGTATGTTTTATTGCGCTAAAGCTGATCAAAAACTGCGAGATCTTATTGACAGAGTTGGTGTTGATATAGTATCTTTAGATGAGGAATATGTTAGAATTAGCATGGGTCAAACTAACGAGATTACAAAAGAAGCTGTTAATGCTATACTGAAGGAGGATAAAAGTGAATAGTAAAGATGAATTTATATCCTACAAGCCAGATTATGAGCTATTTGAATATATGTTAGAAAATGCTGAGATTGAATTTGAAGCTGGATCAGACAATGGCATCACTTCTTACTACGAACTTGAAAACGGTATTAAGATCCATTTTGGAGATGATGGGGAGTTAACAGGCTTTGAGCTTTCAGAGGACAGGTAAAACTTATTACGAGATTAAGCTTGAAGTCTTAAAAGAGCTTAGAGATCAGATGTATGGTCGTGTTGTCAACGGCATTTTAATGGGTGCTTTTACAGACAAAGAGCTTGATGATAAAATTACAGAAACAGAAAATATTATAAAGAATATTTGTAATTTCTGTCCTAAGCCATGTTGGACAGATCATTGCTGTACAAAAAAGGAAGAGAAGGAATGAGTTTATCAGAGTTTAGTAATGAGGAATTGGAACAAGAGCTTGAAAATAGAAAAAGAGCCAATCTAACAGCAGCTTTATTAGAAACTTTTACAACTGGATACGGTATGTTTAATACTGGTCCAAGGGTGTATAAAAGAATTGCCGATGTATTGCATACTGAAGATTTACAGAATTTTATATATGAGTTAAGGTTTAATAAAACACAAGAAAATAATAATATTGGTGCTCCAGATTTTGTTGAGCTTAATGAGTATAAATTTAAAGTACAATTGCCAGAGGAAAGATAATGCAGCAATATAGACAACTTGTAGAAGACGTAATGCAAAATGGGTATGACTCAGATGATAGAACTGGCGTTGGAACCAAGTCTGTATTTGGTCGCCAAGTTAGATTTGATCTATCTAAAGGTTTTCCACTTTTGAATCTCAAGCGTACTTATTGGAAAGGTGTTGTTTCTGAATTAATATGGATGCTATCGGGATCTACAAATGCGTACGACCTGCCTAAAGAAGTACAACATTGGTGGACACCTTGGTCCAATAAGGATGGAGAGCTTGGACCCACTTATGGCAAACAATTTAGAAAAAAGGAGCATTATTATTGGGTTGAGCCAAAAATTTTCAAGCCAAAACCTCTTGTTAATTTTAATTTTTCCGATAAAATAGAGGTCGATTATAAAAGCGGCAGTTCTGTTTTGTTAGGTAAAACTTTTCTTTCAAAACAAGACGGTGAGTTTACAGTAATCAAAGAGATCCCACAGAAAAAAGGTCGAAGTAAATTTATCGTAAAATTTCACGAAACCTACTCAGAAATAGAATTACCTTACACAAGAGTTATATCAAAAAGCGTCAAGGATCTATTTAAAAAATCGGTATATGGTGTCGGTTGTTATGGGGTATATGACAAAAATGATGAGGACTTAAATATGCTAAAAAACACTTGGCGAGATATGCTAAGAAGATGTTATGATAAAAAAAATAAGGCATATAAAAGTTATGGAGCAAAAGGGGTTCATGTTAGCCCCAGGTGGCTTGTATTTGCAAACTTTCAAAAAGACGTAAAAGAAATAGCCAACTGGTCTTTGAAAAAGACTTACCCCACAGAATACAGTATTGATAAAGACATACTATTTGCCAGTAATAGATATAGTAAGGAAACATGTATGTGGGCTTCTAGGGAAGAACAAGACTTAAACCATGGGCAAAACAGACCTTTTAAATCTACAGATCCAAAGGGTGATGAAAAAATTTTTATTAGCTTTGGGCAGGCTTTTAGAAAATATGGGTTAAACATAGGGGCAATCCATAGGTGTTTGAATAAAAAATTAAAAACACATAAGGGTTGGAGTAATTTTAAATATCTGGAAAAAAGAAATATGGTTCTTAGGTGTACCGTAACAGATCAATTGAAAAAAGTCATTTCTGAAATAAAAACCACCCCAAATTCTAGGCGGCTAAATATATCTTTATGGAGTGGGTCTGAAATAAATTTCATGAAACTACCCCCTTGTCATGGCAATTTAATTCAATTTTATGTTAGAGATGGGAGGATTTCTTGTTCAATGTATCAAAGGTCTGGGGATTTATTTTTAGGAGTTCCTGTAAATATAGCATTTTACTCCCTGCTGACACATCTAATTGCCAATGAATGTGGGTTAGAAGTCGGTGACTTCGTACATACATTTGGTGATTTACACATCTACAAAAACCACATAGACCAATGCAAAGAAATGCTAAGCAGAAAACAATTTACTCTACCTACATTAGAAATAAATCTTAAGCCTGGTAAGCTGATGAATTGGATTGACAATAGGGTTCAGGACGCTTCATGGGCTGAGATTACCCATGCAATACAGCTTAAAAACTATAAGTCACACCCAGCTATTAAAGCTGAGGTTGCTGTATGAGCCAACCAATAATATCCATAATAGCTGCAGTCGGTACACAAAGCCAACTTGGCTTAAACGGTAACATACCATGGAAAAGCCCCGAAGACTTAAAAAGATTTAAGTACCTTACTATGGGAAAGCCTGTGATAATGGGAAGAAAAACTTACGAGAGTATAGGCTCCCCACTGCCTGGAAGGCAAAATATTGTACTTACTTCTCAAACAGATTACTGCGCACCTATGTGTAATACAACGCATAACTTTTCTGAAGCTATTGCTGCACTAAGCCAAAATAGATTTAACACAGAAGTTTTTATAATAGGGGGCGAAAGCGTTTACAAAGAGGCAATGCCACATGCAAACATGCTTTATTTAACCCATGTGCCTTATAACGGTCCTGCCGATACCTATTTTCCAAAAATTCAAGGTAGTTGGAGTAGAGTTTACAACGAAAAAGATAAAGATGGAAATATGTTTGAAATTTTATGGAGAAAGTAGTATACTTATTCTAAGGAGGTCTGAATGACTAATTGGAATGATAAAAAACAATGTCTTGAGGCGGTTCGTAGTCATGGACTGGCTTTACAGTTTGTTAAAAACCAAACCGATGAGATCTGCATTGAGGCGGTTCGTAACTATGGTCGGGCTTTATATTACGTAAAAAACCAAACCGATGAGATCGTAGACGCTGCTATCCGTAATGATTTAAGGGCTTTACGGTTCGTTAAGATCGAGCAGTTGGAGGTTTCGTGAGAAATTTATTTTACTATAGTGTAGGTATTTCTTTAGGTATTCTATTTGCCCTAGCTTTAAACGGATGTAGCACTTCAACTACATACTGTGACAAATACATAGG
>CALBDR010000080.1 GCA_937927525.1 uncultured Candidatus Melainabacteria bacterium | reverse complement strand
ATGCAGTCCGTTGGGGCTGATATAACCTTCGAATCATTTAACTCAATAGAAAAGTATGAAGACACCATAAAAGATATTATTGAAGGTGGAGCAAGCAAAACTCACGCATTCAAATCTCTTGAAGGTGTTTATGATTTCATGCGATGGTTTAATAAAATTAGAGAACAATCAGAAAGAACAGCAAGAGCTTCAGAATACGAAGCTGCCTATAATCACGGTATAGAAAACTTGGGAATGTCTCATAGGGAAGCTTCTAAGTTTGCTGCAAATGAATCTAGGAGCCTCTTGGATTTTTCTAGATCGGGTAAATGGGTAAGGCCACTCATGTATTATATACCTTTCCTAAACTCAACGATCCAAGGTATGTATGTCACATACGACAGATCAGGTGTTAGGGATATGGCAGAGGCTTATTTAAAAGATGGTCGGATGCCAACTAAAAAGGAGATGGCTAGGTTTGGAACTTTTATGCACAGGCTATCACTAGCCACATTACCTATTACAGTAATAGCAAAGACTGCGAATATTATGGCAGGTACTGAAGATGATCTTGAGAGAGAGCCAGCCTACATTAGATACCTTTTCTGGAACTTTCCATTGCCCGATTTTGTGAGAGAGGCTACTGGGTACAGATGGTTAAGTATTCCCAAGCCATATGATCTTGGTCTTTATAGTGCTTGGGTGGAATTTACCGCTGACACCTTAAGAGGTAGAGACACTAAAGTTTCAGAACTGGCAAAACTAACTGCATCCACAATAACTCCTGACATAACCACTCCAATTGTGAAAGTAGCAATAGGACTTAATGCAAACTATGACAGCTTTAGACAGAGGTACATTGTTCCACCAAACGAAGCAAAGCTTGATCTTAGATTGAGAAAGAACAGAGATAGGGCATCTAATCTAGGTAAGATATTGAGTAGTGCTACTGGCTATGATCCAAGGATGCTAGACTTTGTCGCTAGAGAATTATTCGGATATCCAGGTAGATTCGCTATGGATGCATTTGACTTGGTAGGTGGCAGAGAAGATAAGAATGTAACTGGCACAGGATTACTTTTAAATAACTTCATGCCTATTGCTGCTGGTATGGCTAGATACCCAACAGCTTTTCAACAAACGAAACTAAAAGAGCTAATGGACGTAGCAGATAAGTATGGATATACAAGTGATAGCCAGTATCGTTCTATAATGAAAATGGCTAGAACAAAGTATGACAACATAAGAAATCCCGAGCTATTTGATTCTCTAGCTGAGAAAATAGATAAGAGGGCCGAAAAGTTAACTAAACAATTTCAAAAGCGTGGGGAAAGAAAAGTTAAAAGAGAAGAGAGGAAAAGGAAATGAGCTTCAGTTTAAAATTCAAAGACCTACTATCTGATGGTTCACCTAATGTAGGCGGTAAGGTTTACATCTACGAAGCGGAAAGCAACACACTGAAGGACTCCTATTCTGATAGTGATCTTTCCACAGTTAATTCTAATCCAGTGGTACTCGATAGTAATGGTGAAGCTTTTATCTTTATCGTTGGCCTTTATAAGATCAGAGTAGAAGATGCCAATGGTGTTGTTAGGTACACGCAGGATAACCTTCAGGGGTTAGGGGGGATAAGCCTAACATTTCTGCAAGAGGGTGGAATCAACTGGACTTACGCTACCACTTCTAAGACATTGCGTAACGGAGACAAAAAGCTTTATAGATGTAACTCATCTGGAATCACAGCAACTCTTCCACCTAACCCAGAACAGGGTGAACAGATTGAGATTGTTTATTTAGGTGGTACGGACTCATTGACCATTGATAGAAATGGTAAACCTATCAATAGCACCGAAGAGAATATGGTGGCCTCTGTGGAGAACATGCACCATAACTTTATCTTCGTAGATGACACTATTGGATGGGTAATGCTTTTTGGTGGCTCAGGTACTTCTAATGAAGCCTCTGCAGAGTGGACTGCTATTACAGCGAATTATATGGCAGCTAATGGTGAGAAGCTTTTAGCAGACGCATCTTCTGGGGCATTCACAATCACACTTCCAAGTTCTCCTGATCTTGGTGCAGCAATTGAAATATTAAAGTTAGGTTCAAACACTGTGGATATTGCCCGTAGAGGAAATAACATCATGGGTTCTGCTGCTGACGTAGACTTAACAGTCGATCCACAGAAAGTGTTTTTGGTTTGGACTGGTACTACCTTGGGTTGGTACTTGAACTTTGTAGGTTAAGATGGCGAAGCAAAAGTTTTTAGATTGCATGGCAGAAGTCTGGAAGAACGAAGTTTGGTCAGGCAATGAAAATTATGTCTATACAAAAGATAACTACCACACTAAGTATGGGATCGCTTTTGAATTTAATGAGGAACACTTGGCTTTGGTAGGTATCTTCATTCCGGAGCAGATCAAGGACTTAACCAAGGAACAGGCTTTTGAAATCTATTACAACAAGTATTGGCTTAACAGCCATGCTGCTCTACTAACTAAAGACGCTGCCTATCTTCACTTTGATGCAGCCGTTAACCAAGGCTTATTTGGTGCAGCTAAGATGCTTCAGGAAGCCTTAAATATACAAATGCCTAATGGAGCCAGAAAGCTAAAGATTGACGGTAAGATCGGGCCTAAGACAAAGCATTCTGCCAATATGGTTACGAAGGTACACAAGACTGATCTATTTGATACCTACCGTATTATCCGTGAGAGAGAATATTTCAAAACCTTGTTTGAGAGATGCAGGAAAAGACCAGACGAACTAGAGGGGATATTGGATGACTTTGAAAAATCCTGGGTCAAAAGACTCAGAAGAATCTAAATGTATTTACTGCAAGGAAAGATCAATAGAGAAGGGCAGGTTTTGCAGTTCTTATTGTTCTTGGGCCTATAGCAAAGAGATGAGTGAGAAGCTTAAAAATGAGACTGATTAATTTAGTGAAGAGATGTTTTAAATGTAGGATCGAAAGGGCAGAGCATGGTGACTTATGTCCGAACTGTGAGGAGTGATTATGGAAGGCATATTTATTATTGTGGGGCTATCAATAGCTTTTATTCTTTATAAGAAGAAGAGTAAGGGCAAAGGGCATCTGTAATGTTAGGTAAGGTACTAGGTGGTCTTCTTGGTAGTGGCAAGATCGTAGAGCGTGTAGTTGATCGTGTTGTCCCTGAGAAAATGGGAACTGCTGAAAAGCAAAGATTGATTCACGAACTCGATAAGGAGATCACCAGGCAAGCAGGGAACATAATCCTGGCTGAAGCTACTTCTAATGACCCATGGGTAAGCAGGGCTAGGCCAACTCTCATGTGGATCATGTATGCGGTCATAGTGTTTAACTACATTGTGATACCTCTCATTCTTATGGGGGGAAAGATGGGTGGACTGGACATTCAAGGATTAGACCCTATTGCTATTCCTGAAGTCCTTTGGGGCATGTTCGGAGCTGGATACCTTGGATACTCACATTATCGTTCACAAGATAAAGAGAAAATGATTAAGGGATTATTAGAGATGGGGGGTAACAAGTGAAAGAAGAAATAGCACAGAAAGCTTTGAACATAGCACTAGAGGCACAGAAACAACCAGAAGCAGTCGCATGGTATCTAACCTACTGGAAGGAATTAATCGTTGGTGCAGTGGGTTTTATAGGTTTGTCAGCTAAACCAGTAATCACTGCGTTCTTTGCTCAGAAGGCCAAGCGCATTGAAGCTAAAGATGAGATTGAAACTCTTCGATCTATCGTAGATTGCTTAGTTATAACCATTGAAGAATACGATGTGAAGAAGCTCAAGAACCTGGCTAAAGACAAGTCATTTCAATTTGGGGTTGCTGATGAACTTCATGACTACATTGAAAAGAACACCACCCATAGTTCTGATGAATGACATCTTTGAATGCCCTAGATGTGGCAAGCCAGCTAATCCTGATATCGGCTCATGCCCTGATTGTTTCGAGGAAGTATGATCGTTAATCTTTATGACTACTACTGTAGATCATGCAAGAGCATATCTAAGAAGTCTATCAAATGTACTTACTGCCGTTCTTTCAAAGTAAAAGCCCTGACTACACCGTGTAGCCAAGGCTCCGAATAGAAAGAAAATATCAACAAATTTTGGTGGTTTGTTAATTTGTACTAATTTTAAATTACTTTAGTAGAAAAAGAAAAGCCCTAATTCCCCCGTGGAACTAGAGCTTAACTTTAAGTCTAAATAGGTGTTAAAAAACGCTTGGCTATAATATCAAAATTCCCAATAAAAAGAAAACCCCCGACAAACCATTTATCGGGGGCCAAAGTAGCAAAGTCTAGGTCGTTAGATTTGTTCTGATTCTATCATAGAAAAACCCCCAGTTCCATTCCGTAAAACTGGGGGCCGTTACTTTCCACAAGGAGTTTTAATGTTTTAGCATTAAAACTATGTGGGGTAGTATAAAAATGATTTAGCCTTTTGGCAAGCTTCCTTGTTTCATCTTATAAGATCGTGTCATTCTTATGTTGTGCTCAGTAGTGTCTACCCAC
>CALBDR010000079.1 GCA_937927525.1 uncultured Candidatus Melainabacteria bacterium | reverse complement strand
TTATTTTATCGTTAAACAGATTGTATAGCTCTTTCCCATGTTTATCAACATAGTTAAAGAGAATAAGCGTATTTCCTTTCAGTGATAATCCAAGATTGCGGATAAACTTATTCCGCTTTTCGTTACGTACGATAAAGTCTATCTCATCTTGGTACTTGTAGTCCTTTACAATTTTCTTAGTCTCATCTTTGTATTTCAATACTAAGATCTTAATCTTAAGATCGGCCAAGTGATCCTGGTCCATCAGATCTTTTGTTTTGACGAAACTTTTTACTTGACCAAACAATCCTTCAAGGACTAGCTTATGAGTTTCTGTTCCATCTAATGTTCCAGTGAATCCAAACCGATACTTACAGTCTGATAGTTTTGTCATGATAGAAGTGAGAGACTTTGCTTTGAATAGATGAGCCTCATCACCAATGACAACATTGAACTGATCGAACCATTTCTTTGGCATCTTATAGATTGACTGCCATGTAGTAATCGTCACATCTTCGTCAATCACTTCTTTATCAACACCAGCAGTGATTAGTTTAGATTCTTGATCGTATCCATAGTCTCTGAAGTCCTTATACATCTGGTGAACGAGAGATACGGTAGGGACAACTACCAGCGTTTTCTCGCCGTAGAATCTCATCATCATATAAATGATCAGTGACTTACCTGATCCTGTTGGTGAAAGGATCATTGATCGATTGTTACGGACACCATGTGTTAATGCTTCGAGCTGATACTTACGAGGATTGAATGGAAGACCGAGAGTGTTTGCAAAGTCCTCAGCTTCTTTGAATGAGAACTCTTCTTGGACGTCTAGATTTCCTTCGACCTCATAGTCGTAGTCTCTCTCCTCACAGAACTTGATAATGTATGGAAGTAAACCAAGATAGATTTGATTTGTGTTTAGATTGAACAGACGAATCTTACCGTCCCACATACGATTCTTGTATGCAGGCATGAACTTGTGGTTGGGAGCCATAAACGAAAAGAACTCGTTAAGCTCCTGTGCCAAACCTCGATTGCAGTCTACCTTAAGGTAGGTTTCATTCACTTTGGATAATGTAAGCAATTCTCTATACGCCGAAGTTCGTGAGTTTCCTCCAGTCGATAGCATTCTTTATTTGGAAGCCTCTATTATTAATGCTTTTCAGTATATCTTCCAATAACGAAACCACTTCCTCTTGATAAACCATCTTCCCAACAAGTTTGATCATATCATCATCTCCTTCAATGTATTGAGGGATGTCTTGTTTGAGAACTGCTTTAGGCCAAGGATCACGACCAAGGTCTTCGAGATCATCTGGGTGATTTAAATCACCTCTATAATATTCAGACAATACTTTACGAAGAGTCTTATAGTCCATTTTATACTTCTTCAATTTAACTTTCTCCTGCGCATACATCTTAAGATATTTTGCATGGAGTAATGGGACGTTGAGAGCTTCAGTATCAAGTTCAACATCATCTATCTTGGCATCTTTCTGCCATTCTTCAATTATATCATCAATTTTCATTTAGATCTTTTCAATAGTATACAATCTGTACCTGAATGTTACGGTTGCTCGTAAATATTCAACATCCGTCATTGTACTATCAAAATTAAGATCTGACAACGTGATTGGGAACATATCTTGGAATGTTACTTTGAGACTAGGATTCTTGTGTGAAGAAAGAATCATTAATGAACCATCACTGAACTCTTGTGTACTTGTAGGTCCAACTGCACCCTGATTTCCAACAAAGTTACTATACTGATTAAAGTTCTCGGGAAAGCCAAGACCATTCAACCAGTCAAAGATTTCAAGATAGTTATCCATATCTTCGTTTACTAGGAACGTCAAAGACAACGGGTTGAAGTTAAGTTTTGTACCAGGCTGTGGTAAACGAACAAATGGATCTTCAAGATCAAACTGACCAAGATCAAGTGCGGGAAGAGTAACCGATTGTACAAAGAAGTTCATCTCTGGTGTTCTTGATAGAACGAATCGGAACCCTAGATTAGATAAAAAGTTCTTTTCCATGATAGTATTTATGCAAAAAAAAGGCCACCCGAAGGTGGCCTTAGTGCTGACTATGTCAGTCTTTTTATTATAATGTCTCTTACATCAAGTTAGATACTGCAACCAATCTGTAGTATACGTTCTTGTTGTTGAAAGAGATTGTGCCGAGGCCAGCTGTTGAACCCTGCGCGAATGGGTTTGCAACCATTCCGTAACGAGTCTTGAAGCCGATCTTAGGCTGGAAGGTGTTCTCACCAACCGCACGTACCATCTGGAGTGGTACATATGGGCAGTAGAAGATACCAGCATCAAATGCTGAGCTTCCCTTGTATCCCACTGTGAAGTACTGGTTACCAGCAGAAGACTGGAAGTATGGATCGATGTATACTCTGATACGACCGTTCAATACACCAGCGAATGTGTTACCAGTGTCATCTACGTTCAAGTTAGCTGACAATGCAGGAGTGTAATCGAGTACACCAGCCATCTGAAGTGCAGAAGCTACGTCTGAAGAACAGATGAGGATGTTACCCTTTCCACGTCTTGTATCTTTCGCGATCTGGTTAGCTTCACGCTC
>CALBDR010000078.1 GCA_937927525.1 uncultured Candidatus Melainabacteria bacterium | reverse complement strand
AACAAGGGGAAGATGTCCCAGCTTTATTAAGAGCTTTAGCGCGTGCTAGAACTACAATGTATTTAAAGCAACAAGCAAAGAGCTAATCTTTCATATCAGGTCTCATCATATCTAAAGCAGCAAAAACATCACCTGTCTTTTGTATATGTTCCATAGCTTCATCGGGAACGCCTTCGCCTCTGGTAATAATAAGATTTGAACCAGAACCATTATGGTTTTGAATATAGTGCATCCCTTCCTCAAGGTCAGCTAAATTATTAGTACCTTGGTTATAAACTATTTAGATCTATTTAAACTTGAGACTAAAACTCCACTAAAAACTAGAACAAATGCTACATAATGAAAAGATTGTAACTCCTCTCCTAGAATGAAAAATGATGCGAAAGCAGCAAATACTGGGACACTATAATAAATCAAATTAGCTTTAACAGCCCCTAAAGTTACAATCGATTTTTGCCACAAAAACCAAGCCAGGACTGATGCTAATGCCCCAGTATACAAGAACACTCCTATCACATTTAAATCAAAACTAACTGGTTCAAATGCAACTAACTCATATACATAAAATGGGCATAAGCAAATCACTCCGAAAGCAACTGTAATAAAAAGAAAACTTAAAGTTGAAATAGCTTTAGGCTTTAACACTAGAGCGACATTCCATCCACTCCAAATCAATGCACTCATAGAAACTAAAATGTCTCCTCGGTTAAAAACAATATTCAGTACTGTAGAAATTTCTCCCTTCATGATCACGAATAAAGCACCTGTAAAAGCTAAAATGGCACCAAAACTTTTAGCCTTAGAAAATCTCTCAACCCTGAAAACACAGGCGAAAAATACAGTTAGGATAGGTGCTGTAGCCATTATGATGGCAAGGTTATTTGCAGAAGTGTAATGCCCTGCAAAGTAGATAATCGTATTAAAAAGCCCAACCCCAGTTAAACCCATAAAAAATAAGTACCAAAGGTTTTCTTTGATGAGACTCCACTCCTTTTTTACTTTTTTAAAAGCTACGGGTACTAAAATAATAAGAGCAATAAACCATCTCCAAAAAGCAAGAGTAACTGGTGGAATCCAGTTGGGAACACCTCTTGCGATAATAAAATTACCAGACCAAATTAGACAAGTAATCAATGCTAAACAAACAGCTGTTAAATACTTTTTTTTGCATGTTTCTTTTATACGGTAGCTAACTCCGGCTCAGGTTTTGCTTGAATTTTATTCATCATTTCAACAGCTGCCGCTCTAAATATTTTTATAGCCTCTTTTCTAAAAGACATAGTATTTACTCCCATAAAGAATGATCTTGCTGCCATAGCTACATCTTCAAATTTAAAGTTAATTAACGCTGAAGCTAAAGTACCCCAGCTAGATATCTCACCATATTTACCTGCTAATTTAAGGTCAGCATCCTGCATTGACGAGTATGATTTAGCTCTAATTAAATTAGTGATTGTAGGGAAGATTGCTAAACTTTTATTTAATTTCCAAGACAACTTTTCCATGCCAAGTACCTTCGAAACTAATGAGGTCGCACCTATGGTTCCTAAGAAAATCGCTGATAAAGCCTGCATATGTGGAATATTTTGATTTTTTTTATTCATTAAAGAATTTTTTATTCCCTTTAAGATATTAGGATTTTTAATTACCTCTATTGATAATTCTAAAGCTACCTTCCAATCATTAATAAAGTCTTGAACTAGTCCAGAAGATTTTTTCCCATATTTATCTTGTAACTTATCAATATGCTCTTTAGTACCATCCGGTAATGTATCTGGAAATTCTTGAGCAAAGTCCAACATATCTTTTAGAATCCCTAAATGGCATAAATTCCCAATATTTCTAGTGAATTGTCCCCAAAAAGATTTATTGTTAAAGGCTACAGTCCCTAAAAAAGCGGTAGCTGTAGGCACCATCATCCCCAAATTAACCCTTTCCCCTTTTGTGAATAAGCCTCTAAGCTGATGAGCACCAGTATCTAAACAGTAACCTACACGCTGAAGAATATCACTAGCTTTTTTAGCTCCTGGTATAAATCCTAAAGGTGCTGCAATAAAAGAAAAAACAGAGGATAAACCATAAAGATTATGAAGTTTAGGTAGGATTTTTTCAATCAAAAGTGAATTTTTTGGTTTCGTTTCAAAAGGAAGAAAAGCTTGCTTAGCTAGATTCTCAAACTCAGGAACTTTACTAATATCAGCTATTTGATCACAAACCAGTGAATGATTAATAACAGATTCATTAGAAGGTCGAACAAAATCAGGCTCCGCTAATCCTAAAGTAGTATCAAGATTATTTTCTGAGCCCGAAAAAGCATATGTTTGATTAGTGTCCTGAGCAATTTTGTTCACAATTAACGCCTTTGTTATATGTGAAGTAAGCTAAATCAGTTAAACACTTACGACTATTAAATTTTAACACTTTATGCTTACTCTTCAGAAACTTTATCTATAGCCTTTATAAGTTCTTTACCTATTTCATAAAACTCATCAGTAAAAATATGATGAAATTCTGAATGGATAAAGTCTGCTACCCTCTTTAGAAAAGCCTTATAGACCTTATCATTTTTTATTTGATTCTGCCTAAAACGTACTATTGAATTGATTATAGGATTGAATAACTTCCCTAAGAGTTCTTTTTTAAAGCCCAGGTAATATATCAAGTAAACTACAGCAGCACTTAAAATCCCAGTATAGAATTTAGTTAAAGACTGCTCTAGAAGAGCTATAGCATACATAAAAGTGAAGATCACGAAAAATAGAATCATTTCTAAAACACTTCTACGCTTAAGTTGCATAAATATCAAACTTAAAAAATAAGGATAACCCCAAGTGCCACACCGAGTAAACTTGCAACAACTTTATGATTATGAAGTATTATTTCAAGTATAGAAAGTAGATTAAGAGATGAATTATTTAAAATATCATCCAGAAATAATATTAATTCATCCATAGCTAAATATATAGTTCCGTGATTACTGTGATAAATAAAAAACCTTATACTCCAATCACCCAAGAAAAAATTAAAGAGCTTGCAAATCAAAGATTTTTATTACATCGAGCACTAGAGAAAAGGCGTCAAAAAACCCCTTCGCCAAGTCCTAGAATAAACATCAGTCCAGAAGAGCAAAGAAATAACAATAAAATCTTTATTCACCAACTCACACTTGCTCAATTGCGAGAAAATCCTCTCCCTTTGATACTATACGACACGATGAAGGCAGACAAGTGGCTAACCCCAATAATACAAAACAATAGCTCACCCAAACTAATAAAATTATTTATTGAGCAAATTGCTAACCATCAAATCCCTGTTTATATAATGCACCTAATGCAAACTGCAAATCTAACCTAAATTATGAATTTAAGGTAAATTTGGAATTATGATTAAAATCATCCCAGCCCATATTTCTAACTAACCTAATAATAGTGCTAGGGGCATTTGCATTGCTCATATAATATGCTGGATAAATTGTTTGCAATTGGTTAACTTTGATTAAATGATAATTAATTTTTTTTAAAGTATTTTGCTCTAAACCATTAAAACTCCATTTTTTACCATCAGCAAAATCAGCCAAGGAAATAAACATAGCTTCAAAACCTTGCTCTAAGCTAGGAAACTCTTTTCTCGCTCCATAATCATCATTACCGACATTTCCTGGATTATTCAAGGTCGTATAATTAGTGAGGCTTGTCTCAGAAACATGAACAGCTAAAACAAATCTAGCATCCAAAGCATATTGATCCCCAAATTTAATAAACAAGTCAACCAAATCTTCAACATGAATAAAATTAGTTAAGTCACCCTTCACATTTACTAGATAATACTCTGAGCCTTTTAAATAATTCTTGAGAAAACTTATCATCTCATCACGGTATCTAAGGTTTAAGTTTTGATAATTTTCATCCCAGGTTTTATTAGTATGCTTAGCACTTACAATAGAGTCTTGACTTACTTTAATACTGTCAAGAGTTATAGACTGACTTAAATTATTAACTCTTACTGGTTCTTTCATATAGAAACTAGCAAGACCGCTCTTTGTGGTGATAATTAGTAATAGTGAAATTAGAATTGCTCTCATCTAAACCTCTAGATAAGTTCACTTATCTAAACAAAGGATTATAGTGTAATTACGCTTTACTTGTCAATACTTTTAATCATTACTTTGCAAAAGCCTCGCAATAAGGGTAAATAATAGTTATGCAGTGCAGAAATTTTGCAGAATTGCTAAAACCAGAAGAAACAGAATTAATCATTCTGACAGAGGGTTTTACTGCTACTAGACACGCAAAAACAGCTGAAGGTGTAATTCGCTATGGGAACTGGGATCTAAAATCTCTAATAGATTCTCAATATAATAAAGAACTTGCTTACGGTATCCCTGTAACGCATTCTATAGCTGAAGCTCTTAACAAATTTTCATATACTAAAAATAAAGCACTACTTTTAGGTATCGCTCCAGTTGGAGGTAAGCTACCAGAAAGCTGGCTAAAAATTATTAAAGAAGCTATCAACAATTCCTGTCATATTATTAATGGTTTACACGACTTTTTAGAAGAAAAAGAAGAATTGAAAAGCTTAGCAGAGCAAAAGCAAGTCCATCTATGGGACTTACGTAACCCAAATAATTATCCAGCTTCTAGAGAAAATCATATTTGTGAGCTCAAAGATAGATCAGCTCAAGTAATTAGCATGGTAGGTAGTGACTGTAGTGTCGGAAAAATGTGTACTGCACTTGAAATAACCAAATCATTAAATGAAGCTGGTCTTAAATCATCCTTCTTAGCAACAGGTCAAACTGGCATAGCCATAACTGGCTCTGGAATACCTTTAGATAGAATAATTGGAGATTTTATGGCTGGGAGTTTAGAAAAAGAAATAGAATATAACATAGAAGCCCAAAACCCTGATTTTATAATTGTAGAAGGACAGGGATCACTGTTACACCCAGCTTACTCTAGTGTAACTCTGGCTCTAATCCATGGCAGCAACCCTGATGCACTTATTTTATGTCACAAAGCCGATTTAGAAGAAATTAATGGCAATTATAATATAAGGATCCCAGACCTAAAAGACCTGGTAAAGCTTTATGAAAACACTGCTAATTTAATTAAAATAAAAAAAAGCACAAAAGTACTAGGGATCTCAGTCAACACTTCTGCTCTAAATGACGAAGATGCACAAAAATATATACAAAATCTAGAAAAAGATACTGGCTTAGCAGTTACTGACCCGATCCGCTTTGGCGTTAATAAAATAACAAAATCAATCTCAACAAATTTAAAAGAAAAGGTAATAATATTACCATGAAGCTAAGTTACGAACTTTTAGAATTAGATTTAGAGTTCCCTTTCACTATTTCACGTAGCTCAAAATCGACATCTAAAACTATGATGACCAAAATTGAAGCTAGCTATAATGGTCAAAACTTTACTGGAATAGGCGAAGCAGTTTTCTCTGAATTTTATGGTGAAGATGAACACACAGTTAAAGCTGCATATGGTGAGTTAATCCGTAATGGAATTTTAATGAACTTAGATCTCTTTAACGAACAAGAATACTTAAGAAGAGTTCAGAGCTTTGCTGGTAACAATTCAGCTAAAGCTGGCATAGACATAGCACTCTATGACTTAAGAGCAAAAGCCCTAGGTTTGCCACTTTATAAATTTTTAGGCTTAGATAAAAACAAAGCTCCCAGAACTTCTTATACCATAGGCATAGCAAGTTTAGAGGAAATTGAAATAAAAGTAAAAACAGCTCTAGAAAGAAATTATGATATTTTAAAAATCAAGCTAGGCACTAAAGAAGATTTGAAGATCTTACAAAAAGTTAGATCTCTTGCTCCACAAGCCACTATCAGAGTGGATGCTAATGCAGCATGGAATTTAACTGAAGCTCTTGAGCTAATTCAGCAGATTAAAAGTTTAGACATTGAATTTGTAGAAGAGCCTCTAAGACTAGATTCAACAGAAGAGGATTATAGAATTTTATATAAAAAAAGTCCCTTAGCACTTATGGCTGATGAATCATGTAAGAAATTAGAGGATATTAGTAGATGCGCAAAATACTTTCATATGATTAATCTTAAACTCACTAAAACTGGAGGACTAAGTGAAGCACTACGTATGATGCATGCAGCAAGAGCTTTAGACCTGAGAATCATGTTAGGTTGCTTTACTGAAACTAATATTTCTATTTCTGCTATGGCTAGCATTAGTCCCCTAGCTGATTATGCTGATCTGGATGGATCACTATTACTAAAGAATGATCCTTTTAAGAATGAGCTTTTTCAGGGTAATAAAATTTGCTTACTTGAAAAGCCTGGTATAGGGATTAATTAACCTCTGTGTATTATACTTTTATTTAATCAATGACATTAAACTCAATTAGAACAGAAGTCATTATCATCGGAGCTGGAGCAGCAGGTCTGATGACTGCTATTTCTGCAGCCAGCAGGGGACGTAAAGTTACGATAATCGAATCTCACCATAAACTCTGTGAGAAAATCAGAATCTCTGGTGGTGGGCGCTGCAATTTCACAAATCTAAACGCTAATGCTGAAAGATATATTTCTCAGAATCCTCACTTCGCAAAATCAGCTTTAAGAAGCTACACCCAAGAAGATTTTATTAACTTAGTCAAAAGGCATAACATTAAATACTATGAAAAAAAGCTAGGACAACTCTTCTGTAAAGAAAGCTCCCAAGAAATAATAAATATGCTTTTAAAAGAATGCTCTGATTTAGGAGTGAGCATTATTTACCCTTGTAAAGTTCAGGGCATCACTCAGTTAGAAGAGAATAAATTCCACATTAAAGCTGAGCATCTCAAGGATAAATCTAGACTAGAACTTTACTCAGAATCTTTAGTTTTAGCTAGCGGGGGACTATCAATCCCCCAAATCGGAGCTAGTGACTTCGGATATAGAATTGCAAAGCAATTTAATTTAAAGATCATTGAACCTAAAGCTGCTCTTGTTCCACTAATGAGCCTAGATTCTGAAAGAGATTTTTATAAAAAACTCAGTGGTGCATCTATTGATAGCATCTGTAGTTTCAAAAAAACTAAAAAAGAAGAAACTAGCTTTAGAGAAAATATTCTCTTTACCCACAGAGGGCTAAGTGGACCGGCTATCCTTCAAATATCTTCATACATCGATGATTCAGATTCAATTCAAATCGACTTATTACCTGAAAGAGCTGATTTAGCTCACGAACTAAAATCCTTCACCAAAAACCCTAAATTTTCAAAGAAATTCTTGATTAACATTCTCAAAGAACACTATAGCGAGATTGCGGAAAAATTTTATGATAGCCTCTCTGAAACTTATAAATGCAAATTAAAAAATAAACTAGCTACTTATTCTCATGATTTTCTCGACTCATTAACAAGTAAACTAAAATCATGGAAGTTTACTAATCAAGAGTCAGAAGGCTTCAGCAAAGCTGAAGTCACTAGGGGAGGCATAGACACGAATGAACTATCAAGTAAAACTATGGCTGTAAAAAACAACCCAAATCTTTACTTTGTAGGAGAATTAGTTGATGTAACAGGCTGGCTTGGCGGGTATAATTTTCAATGGGCTTGGTCTTCTGGCTACGTGGCGGGGCAAAATTGTTAAATGTTATTTGAAGCACTAGAATATTTTCATAACAACTCTAGATGTCCTAAATATCTTAAGGATTTTGGACAATTGTCAGAGATTATTGCTATCAAAGCAAGATTTAAAAGATGTTACAAATCTTGGCAAAGTCACCTGGAGAATAGTAAAGCATTTATAAATATGCACCTTGACTTGAACCCAAACATTTATGGAAGTTCATCCATCTTGATTTTTGGCGCAGGAATGTGCAATGACCTAGATCTTTACTACCTCGGAGATAACTTTGACAAGGTTATTTTATTAGATTTATTTTTCTTAGAATCTACCAGAGAAGCCCTATCAAAGTATAACAATATCTTTTTCTGTGAACTTGACATCAGTAACTCAATGGAAAAAATTCATCAACTTGCAAAGCATTACCAGGATAATTACCCGAAGTTCATTAATGTCCTAAAGCAATTCTGTGAAAAAAATAAACTTACAAATTCACTCAAGGAACACTCTGTTTTCAACCTTATTAAGAATAATGAAACTAATAATATAATCTCACTAAATTTACTCTCACAAATTCCACTTGCCTATGAAAACTTTTTTGAAAAGACCTTTAAAAAAGAATACCGAGAAGAAGATTGCTCATTCTTTTATAAGTACTTAATTAAAGAGCATCTACATTTACTAACTTTAATAAAAAAAATGAATAAAAATGTTCTACTCTTAACTGATATCCAAAAGTTTGTTTCAGACAGTAGTGGTAAAGAAAAAGAAAAAGAATCAAGTCTTCAAGGCATTAACTTAATCCAACACCTAGGTAAAATTTCTCTTAAAGAAAAATGGTATTGGGACCTTGCCCCAATAGGAGAAATTAATAATAACTACGCAATGAAACTTTTAATCAATGCCATTAAGCTTTAAAGTCTCTCTTAGACTTAAAGCTGAGTAAGCTGTAGCGACTAAACCCTGTCCAGGGAAAACAGTATCACCAACCAAATAAATCTTCTCCCCCTTAACCTTCTTAGGCATTAGCTCTAAAACATTATGCTCGATAGAGTGTGGAATCCCCCCCACCAAACCACTTTTACGCCTAGTAAAGAATTCAAAACTCTTAGAGCTCGAACTACTAATAAATTCTTTTTCAGCTTCTCTTAAGCTAGGAATATTTTCAAAAAGTAATTTGAAAATATAATTCTGTGTTTCATTCTTTTTCTTTTTATAAGTCTCAGAGTCTAAATTCAACCAGAAATCTGCATCAGTATGAGTGGAAATAGTAACAGCCCTCCAGCCAGAAGGAGCTTTCATCTCATCATCAGGCAGAGAAATAGTTACAAAGAATGATTTCGCTGAGCAGTTTGGAATGATTTCTGGACAAATAATCTGAAAGTAAGAAGTACCAAAATCTTCAGAACACTCAACACCAAAATATAGAGCAAAAGCACTAGTATTATATTCAAATCTCTCAGCATAAGTTTTAAAGAAGTCTCTTGTGGAGGAAGATGTAATATTAAGCATATTCCAAACAGGTAAATTACTAATTACATGGTTCGCTAGAAACTCTCTTTCACTCTTATCCTTTACAAAGAAAATTTTTTCTCGGTTCATTTTAATGGTTTCAATATCTGTAACTTCAGACTTGAATTGAAGCTCTCCACCAGCTTTCAAAAAAGCTTTTTCTACAGCCTCACTTAGGATATGAATTCCACCATAAGGATAATAAATATCTGACGCATAAGTTAAACCTAAAGCTCCCATAAATTCTGGCGTTTTATCAACATCATTTTGAGTACTGATGATTAATTGTTCATCTAAGAAATCAATAAACTTTTGATTTTTATCTAACTTAAATTTCTTTAAAAGCGTTCGAATCGAGAAAAGGAGACTAGGAACATACTTTAATGCTTTAAAGTTATCTACAAGTTTACGCAGATTTAAAATACTCATTAAGTCTTTTAATGTTACTGGAAGTAAATTAGGATGTAATTCTAGTAAGCCCCAAGCATCTTTTTCAATATCATAAAGCTCTTGCCAGAAAGCTTTCATATGCTTGATTTGATCTCCATCAGTAGGATCACAAAAAACTCTAATTAATTCATCAATCCATAAATCTTTATCAGCATAGCGATTAATAACTTCACCATTCTGATATATCTTCATAGCTAAATCCATTTTTTTTAACTTTAGATTTTCAAGTTCAAGTTCAGAAATTAATTTACCTAATGGTTGATGATTCTGCACACCACTTAAGGTAGTAGCACCGACATCAAATGAAAAATCTTTACGCTTAAAATACGAAGCACAGCCCCCAGAAACTGTATGTGCTTCAAGTAACTTGACACGATAGCCATCTTTTGCAAGCAAGGCTGCTTCAGCAAGACCAGCAAGTCCTGCTCCCACTACTATAAAATCATAGAAATCACTGTCCAACATTATAAGTGTAAACTAGAATAAGCAGTTATGGATATGGAATATTCACTTATACTATTCAGATC
>CALBDR010000077.1 GCA_937927525.1 uncultured Candidatus Melainabacteria bacterium | reverse complement strand
CTCATACTGATATAAGGATTTCGCAAACTTTAACTGAATCTTAAAGTTACTTTGATATTACTTTAACAGTTATAGAAAATTTTGTGTTTGTTCTATAGCTAACGTGAAAATAGGAGGTAGCGTTATGGATGGTTATGGCCAAATAGATGGTTATGCCTTAGGTGCTAGTTTAGGGACCAATGAAGTCGAAGCTAAAGAAGTTAGCGATTTCATAGCCTCAGTGACTAACAACATGGATTTAGATACTGATCGTGTACTTGTATACGAACAAGTTCTCGAACCAGCAGAACAGCAGAAAAGTAAATCCGGTGGGGTAAAACAGGGAACTGTTGAGTTCATCGACTTTAGTGCTACTGCTGATAGTGAGGAGTCATCGACTCTAAACCCAAAGGCAGCAATCGCAAAAAGTGAAATAGCAAATCAAATTGATCTCTATGATCCAGTTGATACTGAAGGTGGAGATGACTTCGACTTTGACATGGGTGGAGATTTAAGTGCTGATGACTTAGGTATATTCAGTATTTTAAGTTCACACTTACAAGATGAGCTCGAAGACAATGATAAAGACTTAGATCAAGCTTACGATGAAGAAGTCGGCAGCATGTTCTCTGAGATGTATTCTGAAGTTGACGCTCTATCTGAAGAGGCATTAAAAGAGGGTAGTACTCTTGCTGCACCTAAGATAGGTAAATTCTTAACTGGACTAGTAACAGCTAAAGAAATGGTTGGTGCTGGAGCTGAATAAATTACACTCTAATAGAGAGTAGTTTTTCTGCACCTAAGCTTTTCAGTTTTTTAGCAATTTCTCTTCCAATGTGTGGAGTAAGCTCAATATAAGGTATTGTCAGTCTGTTTTCTACAGAGTCGGTTCCGTCTAATGACGAAACAACACTGTGGAAACAGACTACTTTTTCTTTTCTTTCACTATAGATACCGATAGGTATCTGACAACCACCTTCGAGTTCATTTAAAAAGTTTCTTTCAATAGCTAAAATATTATTCTGAATATCCTGTTCTCTACTATCATCTAGAGAGTTAATTAGTTTTTCAATTTGGGTTCTTTCTTCTACAAACTCTATTGCTAAAGCACCTTGAGCCACAGCAGGTTTAACAATAACAGGATCTAAAAACTCACTAACCCTATTTAAAAAACTATCATCAATTTCTGCAAGTCTTTTAACACCAGCAGCAGCAAGTACAATAGCGTCATAACCAAGCTCAGGATCATCTAATTTTTTAAAACGAGTATTTAAATTACCACGAATATCTTTGACTTTCAAATGAGGGTACTTAGCTTTTATCTGAGCTATTCTCCTTAAACTCGAGGTTCCAATAGTTTCAAGATGCGCCAAAACACTATCACCATCAGGGATAGGATTATTTTCAAAAAATTCCATTTTCTCCTTAGAGAGGCAAACTATATCTCTAACATCCTCTCTCTTCAATGCAGGAATAAGTTTCAATCCAGAAGGCACCACCGTCGGCATATCTTTCATACTATGAACAGCAATATCAACATTACCTAAAGTAAGTTCAACTTCCAATTCTTTAACAAATAATCCTTTATCCCCAATTTTAGAAAGAGCTGTATCTAAAATCTTATCACCCTGAGTTTTAATTTTAATAATTTCACAATGTATATAAGGATGCCTAGCTTCTATTGCATTTTTAACCATATTACTCTGCAGAAGGGCTAATTGACTATCTCGAGAACCGATTTTTATGGATTTATTCTTTTGAATTTCTTCAAGATTTTCGGACATGCTAGAATTTTAGCCTATAATGTCACCAAAAGTATTAGTAACGGACAAATTAGATAGCTCAGGTTTAAACATACTTGAAGGAACTTGTGAGCTAGACTACAGACCTGGCACTAGCCCTGAAGAATTAAAATCCTGCATTAAGGACTATGACGCACTTTTAATTAGATCTCAAACTATAGTTACTAAAGATATACTAGAGCAAGCCTCAAATCTTAAAATTATTGGAAGAGCTGGAGTAGGTGTCGATAACATTGATATCAGTTCTGCGACAGAGAAAGGTGTAATAGTAGTTAATTCACCAGAAGGTAACACCGTTTCAGCAGCAGAGCACACGGTGGCTTTAATGATGTCAATGATGCGCAAAATCCCTGAAGCAGATGCTTCAGTCAAAGCGAAGAAATGGGAAAGATCTAAATTTATAGGTGCTGAGCTTAATTCTAGAACCCTAGGAGTCGTAGGCTTAGGTAAAATAGGTCAGAGAGTAGGCAATGTAGCTTTAGCATTAGGTATGAAAGTCATCGGTTTTGACCCCTATGTTTCTAAAGAAAAAGCTAATGACTTGGGTTTTAATAAAGTTGAGCTTGCTGAACTATTTAGAGAAGCAGATGTTATAACCCTTCATGTTCCTAAAACACCTGAAACGGAGAATATGATTAATTCTGACAGCATTGCAACGATGAAAGATGGAGTTTACTTAGTAAACTGTGCCCGTGGTGGTCTAATTAACGAACAGGATTTAGCTGATGCACTTAATTCAGGAAAGGTAGCTGGGGCTGCAGTAGATGTATTTGTCGAAGAACCTTTAAAAGAATCCCCACTGCAAAACTGTGGTGACAAAGTGGTATTAACTCCTCACTTAGGTGCTAGTACTAAAGAAGCTCAAGTAAATGTAGCTTTAGATGTAGCTGAACAAATCAGAGACGTACTTGCTGGTGGTGTTGCTAGATCCGCAGTTAATCTTCCTGGGCTTAAACCAGAATTATTGAAAGCGATTAAACACTACTTACCACTCGCTGAGCATATGGGAGCTGTTTTAGCCCAATTATCATCAGGTTGTATCCAAAATATCGAGATTGAAGCTTTAGGACACTTAGCTGATAAAAATATTGAAGGTTTAAAGTTAGCTGTACTTAAAGGAATTCTTTCACAAAATATTGACGGTGTAAGCTTTGTTAACGCTCCTATAATTGCTAAAGAAAGAGGCATTAAAATAGCTGAACTTAAGTCCGATGATTCTGGTGCTTACGTAGATAAATTGAGGATAGTTATGAAAACTGAAGGCGGTACTAAGGCTATAGCAGGTACAGTTCTCCAAGAAAATATTCCTACTATTATCGAGATTGACTCTTTTCCAGTTAATATCCAACCAGATTCACATTCTGTGGTAACTTTCCATAAAGATGAACCAGGTAAAGTTGCACAAATCTCGAAAATCCTATGGGATAAAGGAATTAACATTAGCTCCCTAAACCTAGGTAGAAAAGATGATACTGCTTCTGCTGTAATGGTAATTAACGTAGACTCTGAAATTGAATCTGGAATATTAAAAGACATAGCCGCTATAGAAGGCATTGATACTGCTAAGTACGTTAGATTAAAGGGAATTTAAAAAGTTTTAGGGATGTCTCTTTAAGGGTATATTACCTTAAGAAAATGATTCCTGAATCAATTTTACAGAAGATTCATAATGCTCAAACTTCATTTGAGCTAGATAGAACAATATGTTCGTTACTTTTAGAAGATTTTTCAAAACCTGGTTTAGTCATTTTACCTGTAGGTAAAACATACGAAGAAGGTATTTATTCTTTAGTAAATGAAAGCTTAATAGGTAGAGATGATATTGTTCACCCAGGATTACATATCTCACACTTAGATGAGCTTGTTCTTGATGAAGCGACTGAAATAAAAAGCTTTGCTACTAATTTAAAAGAAGCTCTACCTGAATTAATGTCAAAATTAAAAAATAATTTCTATGAAATTGATATAAAAAAACCAGAAGCTTATCAACATTTTTTAAATATACAAGCTGGAGCTAGGGCAATCTACCTAGGCTTGGGAGCTGACCCTAGCACGGCTCATGTAGCCTTTATCGGAGAAGAATATTTAAATCGTGAAATTTCAGAAGTATTTTTAAGTGAAGCTACTTCTAAGAAATTAGGGGTGGAAAAAGCTGTAACGGTAGGAACGGATATTTTTGAATCATCCAGCCTTGAGAGAATTATTCTTACGATAAAAGGTACAGATAAAGTCCCCTCTTTCTTAGCTGCTTTAGAAGATAATGATACTGGACTTGGTTATCTTCTAGAAAATCATTTAGCTAAATTAGAAATCTACAGTGATCATGAATTTGCTCAAGAGCTTAAAATGAAATCATAAGCTAGGGCTTAGATATTTAGAACTAGATGAACAGGGTTTAAGAAAAGTAATTATCTATGACATTTTTTTAACCCAAATCCTTTTCTATGAAAGAATTCTCATCACCTATTAGCTGATGACTGTTTAGAATTGTAATTAAGCACAGAATTTTAGCTTTGTGTAACTGAGTAAATGGTTCAAACCCCACTAAATTCAGAAAGCTCAATTGATCTAGGATTCAGAAGTTTTCTCAACGAAGGACTGAGCAAAGAATTCAACTCTGAAATTCGGTCAAGAGCTAAGAAAGTTGAGACAAGAGAAACAACAAGACGCATAAGTAATAAACCTTTATCCAGTGCAGACAAGCTCAAGCAACTTCATGAAATTTTCTCAAGTATATCAGGACCAATCAAATTCACTTCTAATGTAGCAAATCCATTCGGTATTGAGATGTATTACGCAAAAAGTAAAGATCAAGATAGAGACTTACATCTACTCTATACAATAGCCCCTGAAGGGCAAGAGCTTAGCGATAAGTCAGCTCAACAACTTGCAAATCATTTTATTCAAGCAAACCCTCCCTTAAACTCAATAAAAATGATTGAGCTAAAGAAAATAGAGCCAAAACCAAAACTTAAAAGCACCCGAACCTTTCCTGTCGAAATAATCATGGGCAAACTTTTTAAAAGACTTAAGCCAACTTTTAAAAATCTTATAAAAACAAAATTCTCTAATAAATTCACCTATGAAATTGACAAAAAAAACATATCCCCTAAACTAAAAAGAAAGAAAGGTTCAAGGAACCATGCACAACAAATCATAGTTCACAACTCTAGTGATCCAAACTTTAATCTAGTAGAAGAAAGTCAAGCACACGGTGATGATGACAGTATTCATATCCGAATTACTCCTCCTAGAGCACAAGAAGGATTCTTCTCAACACCAAAATTCAATTCAATGAAATCAAGCAGAAATTCTAAAATAAAAAAAGAACAAATAGAAATATCTCTTGAAGACGAGAAAAACTCTAAAGCAAAAATTGAAATAATCGGTAAAAAAGCAATCCTGCAAAAACTAATTGACACAAATGCCATAAGAGAAGAAATGGAAAGAGACCTTAGTCACAAATCAGGAAAAGCAGGAGAACAAATTACCAAACAACTGTTTAGAGTTCTAGGAGCTTATGTTATGGATAAAACTAGAGGTGCTCATCCATTTGATTTACAAATTGAACAAGGAAGTATATCTGATAATCTATGGCAAATACTTTCACCAAATAACCACAAACTAGCTTTAGAAGTGAAAAGTTCGAAATATGTTTCTCCTTCCATCTCTTATGTGACTATAAACCAACTTTCTTACTTTACTGATACTATCAAAGGTAGGAATTCAGAAGAAATTGAACCAATAATAGTTAAAGTTAATCTAGGAGATGATTTTTCTTTAACAGAGGTAGCAACAATATTTAAAGATTATCCACCTACAATAACTCAAAAAGAAAATTCAATAGTTATTAAACCTGATCTAGAAAGATCAAAAGATAAGAAATCACCTTATAAAAAAATTGTACTCATAAACTTTAATAAGTTAAAAGAAAAGGCTCAAATAGAAGTATCTGAGGTTAATCTCAGAAGTAAATCCGGCACAAACATAAAAAATGATCTATTAAATAGACTTAATTTTTGGATTCAATCAAATGAAGGTTTAGATGGAACAGACTCAAAAAACTTGCAGGAAACCTTTAAAAAAATTGAAGATGACTTAGATTTATCTATAGCTACTGTTTCTGAAATAGATAAACTTATAAAAGATTCTAAGCTAAATTTAAACGAACGCAACCTAATGTTTAAACTTAGACAACATATACTTCAAAATCACTTATCACAGAACTTTGAAGCTAATGCTGTGTCTAGCTTAACTAGTACATACAATTCAAGCAAAGACAATAATCTAATCATTGATTATATTCCAGTGAGAGATCAAAATATAAACCTGCTTGAAAATAAAATATGGTCAATTAGAACAATGAAGGGGATGAGCTATGGAGATCAACAAAAAGAATTAGAGAGACTTGAAAGGTCAGCTCAAGACCTAATAAAAGATCATATACTAAAACACTTTTTAAGAAGAAATAACTCTCCATGGAAAATCAAAAAATTACAAAATAATCATATTACACTAACCAATCAAATAACTGGGAAAACTAAATATGTTGAGATTTTACCTTTTAGTTACACACTAAAAACAATGAAGTATCCAGCTGACAAAATCATGGATACTTCAGTCAAGGTAGATAAATCACAAAAACCTATATCTAGAGAATTGGAAACATCTACTAAATTAGTAGCTTTCTATAATAAATATGATCAAGGCATATATCTTACTGAAGCAAAGATACCAGAGCAATTCAAACAAGACCTTATAGATCTGATAGAAGATCCAACAAAACATAAAAAAGCCACTTTTCAAAGAGGAGATTTTTCCCTTCAAGCAAGAAACATCAGAATACATAGAAGAAGAGAGAATGATGAACTTACTTTTAATAGTGAAACAAATCAAGAAATTAAAGATTTAATAACAAGATACAAGCTTAACACCCTTGTTCAAGATATAGCTCTAGAAGAATTCTATAATACACCGAAAAAAGATATTCCAGATGATGAACTTCGATACTTCCAGGAGCTACTAACTAAGCAAGCTAAGTCCATGGCAATTAAACATTTCTATAATATTGATAGCGACATCGTTAGAGAAGAAAAAATTAAGAATTTATTTGAAAGATTCAAACAAGAGGAAAACCTTTCAGACAAAGAAGCTCGAAAAAAAGCAATTAACGCCTATTACAATTCATACGATGAAGTTATATAAAATTAACTGATTGTTTTTGATTATAAATCCATTGTGAATTAATTTTCAAAAAATGACTTTTTTCATGTTGATAGGTTTTTTTCTTACCAGCTTTAAAGTAAGCTTTGAATTCAACCCAGCCCTCATCATCAAACCCTCCCCCTAGCTCAGTTCCTAAAATTTCTAAACTTAACCAAGTAATAGTTTTATCAAACTTAAAAAACTTAGGACGAGATTCTTTATCCCACGTTTCTAATAAATAATCTCTTTTTTTTAAAACATATGCTGAGTAGCGGGAACGCATTAACAACTCTGCTGTAGCAGCTTTCATAAAGCCATCATGATATAACTTACAGCATTCTACATAGTCCTTTCCTAAACCACAAGGACATTCTTCACCCATTAATGTGTCGCTAAGATATTTTTATTGGTAAAAATATCTCTTCCTCCATTTAAATCTTGCACCTTATAATTAGCCTCTTCAAGAATTACAGCTGCTGCAGCCATATCCCAAGGATTAAGGCATAAATGAGCAAAAGAATCAAAACGTCCAGCAGCTACATAAGCTAATTCTAAAGCTGCTGCCCCGAGAAATCTCCTATGAGAACTAGATTTTACAATCTCGTCAATCAATGGAAATTGTCCACGCCTATCAATTTGCTTAAAACCAATACTGGCAAGGATTCCAGGACTGGAATCTGGTTTAGTAACTAACACATTATCAACAAAAGCTCCAGAACCTCTCTCTGCATAGAAACTCTCTTTTAAATAAGGTGCATAAATATAACCTGCTTTAATTTGTTCGATACTCTCTAATTTTTCAGAATCACCTAAATCAGCCAACCCTATTGATACACAAAAAAAAGGAACACCTTTCATAAAGTTTACAGTTCCATCTAAAGGATCAATAATAAATTTTTGCTTTGCTGAAGGATTGGTCTCCCCGGATTCTTCACCAATGAAACCATAGTCAGGAAATTCTTCAGATAAAATCTCAATTATTCTCTCTTCGGATTTTTTATCCGCCTCAGTTACATAATCTTTAGGCTGTTTCTCTTCAGGGTTTAATTTATCAAACTGCCTAAAATAATCTAACTGAAGTTCTGCAGCTGCAAAAGCTGCTTTTTCCATACTTTGAAGAGTTTTAGATTTAATGTTTTGGTTAAGCACTAGCTTCTATTGTAATACGATTATTAAAGACCAAAATAATCATTTTAGACATAGATACTTAGATATTTGCTTTTAGCCTGCTAAAATTATTTTAAATATGGTCAAAAAAGGTGTTTTACTACTCCAGATGGGAGGACCTAAAAGTATCAAAGGGATTGAAAATTTTCTTTTAAATCTTTTTAATGACCCTTTTATAATTCAACTTCCCTGGTTTATGAAGCCGTTTCAAAAGAACTTAGCATCTTTAATTTCTTCTCGCCGTGCTCCTAAAGTTGCTGTTAATTATGATGATATAGGCGGTTACTCACCAATATGCTTCGAGACTATGTGTCAGGCAAGAGCCTTAGAATTTAGTTTAAACAAAAAATTATTCGATGAAAAAATCAAACAAAATCCAGAATTAAAAAATTACTCAAATTATCTTTTAAAAACAAAGAAACATCTAGAAACTAAAAAAGAATTTATTAACTGTTATTTCACGATGCGTTATTCTGCGCCATTCTTAAAGGATATAATTCCTGTTATGGAAAGAGATGGCATCGAGGATTTAACAGTTATTCCTCTTTACCCTCAGTACTCTGATGCTACTACTGGTTCAAGTGTTTTCGAATGTAAAGATCTCTTCACTAAAACTAAATTTAGCGAAGGAAAATCTATAAAATACATAGAATCCTGGGAAGCGAATGATAACTTTATTCATTTAATTCAAGACCGGATAAAAGCTTCATTAAATAAACTTTACAAAGCTCACTATGAAAAACAAGAATTAGATTCGTCTTTCAAAAAACTTCGTAAAAAGGAAATTTTAATTCTCTTTTCAGCACATGGTTTACCAGAAAAATATGTAATCAATGGTGACCCTTACCAAGAACAAATCGAGAAATCAGTTTCTTTAATTATGGAAGATGATGAGATCGCTGAGTATCGTCACATACTTAGCTTTCAGAGTAGAGTCGGACCAGTAAAATGGCTAGAGCCTAATACTGAAGATGTTTTAATAGAGCTTGCAGAAAAAGGCGAAAAAAATATCATCATAATTCCCATAAGTTTTGTCGGTGATCATGTAGAAACCATGCATGAAATTAACATCGAATACCGTGAAATAGCTGAAGAGAAAGGAATAGAGAATTTCATTATGACCCGTGCGCCGAAGGCGCACCCACTTCTTACTAAAGCCTTAGAAGACTGTTTTTATCAAGTGAACCCTATGGAATCAAATTCAAAACAAACTGTGACTGAGCATTAGCCTGACTAATCATAGCTGCACTAGTATTCTGACGAATCTGTTCACGAGTGAATTTAGAGCTTTCTTCAGCCATATCTGCATCAGTCACATGTGATTTATATTCTGAAAATGAAACCTTCTGATTCTCAGCATAATCAAAAGCTGCATCTAAACGAGATTTATACTTACTGACAACACTATTCATTCGTCCTAAATTATCAAGAATGATATCAAAGTCTGCTAGTGAGCCTTGTTTAGTATTAGTAGTTCCTTCCACATCCTGAACACTCGGTGCACCTAGATTAATATTCACAAGTGCAATCGTTACTCCTTCCTGCATAGTACCTGCAACACCCGAATTATCAAAATTAATCTGAATTGCATTATCTGGGTCAATGTCATTTGAAAAATCTAATACAAAACTTGATGTATCAAGATCTCCATATTGAATATTTTCTTGCAGATAAAAAGATGAATCGTTTGCTGCAAACATATTAAAATCCCATGGGCTAATGGAAACTGGCGCTGAAGGAATTGTATCTAATTTAGCAGAAATACTTATAGCCGCAGCAGCATCTCCAGCACGGTTAATACGCTTTCCTGTTGTAAGCTTCTCCATAGATGAGTTTGCGCGCTGAGAACTTTCTGTAAAAGACCTTACTGCAGTTTTATTTATTAAATTTATTGCTATAGACAGCGACAACTATATATCC
>CALBDR010000076.1 GCA_937927525.1 uncultured Candidatus Melainabacteria bacterium | reverse complement strand
GCAGGTACCTTACCCGGAATCGGAGAGTGTATCTGCCCCAATCAAAGCACCTCAGAATGATATCGAGGATGACGGATTTATTACTGTCCATCCCGACTTGAATCCTCCACTTGAACCCATGGAGGTTGAGGAAGGGTCAATCACTTTTCCTGAAAAATAAGGGTTTACAAACACAAAAAAATATAGTACAATACAAACTTCATATTACGAATATACAAGGATACAAAAAATATGTCATTAGCAGCACTTAAAAAATCCCGCAACTCCTCTATCGATAAGCTCTTGAATGCGGCTCAAAGTCTAAACGAATCGACTGAGCGTCGTGGTCCAGATGAGCGTATGTGGAAACCTACTGTCGATAAGTCCGGTAACGGGTACGCTGTAATCAGATTCCTTCCTGCACCTGAAGGTGAAGACCTTCCGTTTGCACGGTACTGGGATCACTTCTTCCAGAACAAGACTACCGGCCTCTACTATGTAGAGAAGTCCCTGACCACTATCGGTCAGAAGGACCCAGTCGGTGAGCTCAACTCTAAGCTCTGGAATGCGGGCGGTGAAGGTTCCCCTGAACGAGATCAGGCTCGGGAACAGAAGCGTCGTCTCCACTACGTATCAAACATCTATGTAGTATCGGACAGCCAGGCACCTGAGAATGAAGGCAAGGTGTTCCTCTATCAGTACGGTCAGAAGATCTATGAAAAGCTGATGCAGGCAATGCAGCCTGAGTTTCCAGATGATGATCCGGTCAATCCGTTTGATATGTGGGAAGGTGCGGACTTTAAACTGAAGATTCGCAACGTAGCCGGTTGGCGTAACTACGATGCTGCAGCCTTTGCCGCACCGTCTGCCTTGGCTGATGATGAGACACTGGATCGCATCTACTCCCAGGTGCACTCACTTAAAGAGTTTACTGATCCATCTACCTTCAAGTCCTATGAAGAACTGAAGGCTCAGCTGGATACTGTACTCGGTGATAGTCCAAGCATGACTAGTCAGCAGCGAGAGGACCTGTCTATTACAGCTGAATCAGCACCAATGAAGTCAGTTGAGGCCGTCTCTGCAGCCCCACAGGAGACTCTGGATACCTCCAGTGATGACGATGACGACACTATGTCGTACTTCTCCAAGCTGGCTAACGCAGACTAGTCAGCTGCGTAATTAATCACCGGTGGAGTCTCCGGAGCAACAAAGCTGTTGCTTACACTGCTATTCGATGATGCATCAATAGAAGTGACAGACGGAGTTCCACCGGTGGATATTACAGTAACTTCTCTGGTCCTGATCTCAGCCTGATCGAGGGTAACTGCAGATACTGCAGTAGGAGAAACTCCGAATCCTCTCATGTCTCCGGAGACTCCGACAATATTCCTAATCTTTTCGATCTGAACAGCCATCTCATCTAAGCGTAAGCTTGGATCAAAAATAGAGACAGTCCTCCGATCTCCTTTAGCTAAGTCCTCAAGTTCAGGTAAAGCCTTCTTGATATTCTTAGTGAGTTTACTGAAGTCAATCTCTTTTACATCTACATCAATCTCAGAAAACATTTTTAAAGCATTTGCTACAGACAGCAGGCCATCGCCCACCTTGCTGATATCGTCTTGCTTATCTGCTAGCTTGAGAACTTCATCGATAGGACTCTTTGATCCGGTAAAGAAGCCAAGGATCTTTTCACCAGCGTTAGCTAATGCACCGATTCCATCAGACAGTGACACTGCAGCTATTCCCGCCGCCAGCTCACCCATAGTCTTTGCAAAGTCTCCTGCCCTGTACTTTGCAGCGATATCGTTGATGCTCAGCAGCTTCTCAACATCTTCAACGATTCTTTCAGGCCCGTTGTCATCTATCAGATCAACGAATGAGTTCATTCCTTTAGAAGTAGCAAAGGCTGTAAGACCTGCGGCGATGGCTGTCATAGCTACAAAGAACGTGCCACCTTGCTTAAGAAACTCAAAGCTATTACCAGTTCCAATGTCGTTGAGAGACAAGAGAGTGTGAACGTTGTCTACAATTCTTTCAGCCCAGTTCTGGCCTTGGAAGAAGTCTATGACTCCTGATGTAGCTCCAGAAGCAGCAACAGCCCCTTCACCTAAAGCAAACGCTACTAGTCCAGCGCTCAGAACTCCCATTGCTCCAGTGAACAGGGCGGACTCCCCAAGCATCTTAAAGCCACCACCGATAGCGTCATCGATCGATAGAAGGGTAAGCACATTCTGCTTTATGGCCTCTGCCCAGTTTTGCCCTGAGAATAATTCAACAGCAGCGGCAGCGCTGGCAGCACCAGAGGCAGTAGCCTCTCCAACAGAAAATGCTACCAGACCGGCACCTAATAGAGCCAGAGCCCCTGTAGTACCGAAGGCTTCACCAAACATCTGAGCCTCACCGGCTTTAAACTCATCTCCAATGGAAAGTAGAGTCAATACGTTCTGCTTTACATTTTCTGCCCAGTTACCTTTACTGAACATCTCTACTGCAGCGCTCATTCCTTGAGCGCCTGAGGCTAGACCTTCTCCTACAGCAAATGCAGCAAGACCGGCTCCCAGCGCTAAGAATGCTCCACCAGTTCCAAACGCTTCGTATAAAAGCTGAGCCTCACCGCCTTTAAACCCATCTCCAATTGAGAGGAGGGTCAATACGTTTTGCTTTACAGTTTCAGCCCAACCTTCTTTAGTGAATAGCTCTACGCCTTCGGCCATTCCAGATGAAACTGTAGCCAGTGCAGAACCTGCAGAGAATGCAATTAATCCTAGACCCAATGCGCCGAGAGTGCCGGCTACAACAGCAACATCTCCGGCCGACTCAACATCATCCTTAATAGCAAGGATCTCATTGACATTGGCACGAACCTTCTTACCGTCCAAGTTATCGATAGCAAATAAAAGAGCTGCCAGGCCAGCAAGACCAATGCCCGCTCCGCCTAGAGCTGCACCGGCCCCTACACCTACTCCTCCAGCAAGCAGCCCTGCGCCGGCACCTATCCCTCCTAGACCCATGCCTAATCCACCGAACAGCCCACCGAATCCACCTAATCTACTGCCGCTGCCGTCAGGCTGGCTTCCTGCACTCCCTAAGATTCCTCCAGCGGCAAGCCTGCTGCGACGTTCAGCTTCTCTTTGATTTTCAAGAGCGTCTAGCCTATCACCTTTTACTGCAGAGACTAAGACTGCAAAATTAGAGTTGAACGAGCCAACAATCGCACTGGTAGATTCTCGAGTAGCATCGATATTCTCAGCGTTATTTGATTTTAGCTGTTCAGCAATGTCTTCTAAAGTAATAGCCATCTGTTATCTTCTTTGCCGTTGCCTGTCTAGTTCTTGCTCAAGGTAGTCGTTCAGCAGCATGATATAGATGTCTCTTTCCCAAGGTACCATATTTTCAATCTCGCTTAATGAATATTTATGGTGTTGCATTAGATGAAAATTGGTTTTAAAAAAATTAATCATATTATTATGGGAAAGACTTATTGAAAAAAATCAGTTGTACCTCTCATGCTAACACTGTTTTCATGTCCACATGACGAGCACTTCCACTCGATAGTATGCTCAAGGTTTGGTACACTCGCTACAAACTCTTTGAGAAGATTGAACTGAGACGTTGTGAACTGCTCAAGGAACTCAGCCATCTCTTCATATGAGTACTCAGAGATGTCAATCTTCTCATCGTCTCCAACCATAATGTAGTCAATGCATGAGATACACGCACTAAAGATGTTTGACATAGTCTTTTCATTTTCAGACATAGTGTCAGGATTCTGAGTCATATCTATCAGGTCAATGTAAGAAGGATACTTCATCTTGATCTTAATGCTGTCTGTGATCTGAATGATGTTCTTGTTCTTTTTAGGAACAACCGGAGGCTTGATAGCATCGAACTCAAGAACATGCGGCTGTTGGTTATTGCACTCTTTACAAGAAACACTAAGCTCTACGGATTCTCCAACAGACTTTGACCTGATCTGTAGAAACATATACTCGATGTCAAATGTAGTTAAAGACTTGACACTGCCGGTAAAATCAACAAGGCAGCTCTCTACAGTGTTTGCAATAGTATCAAGAATCATCTTAGCATCATTTGATTCCATTGCCATCATCATGATCTTTTCTTCTTTGACAAGATAAGGTCTGAACTTTACTTCTTTTCCTGAGGAAGGAATGACCATACTATAGTTCATAGAATCATTAAACTTAGGTAACATAATTTACTCCATTAGGTAAAATTTTGTGTCTGATTAATCAGCCTCTGTCTTGTATTTTGAAATTCTCTAGAACCTTCTCTAATAGTTTGAAGGTCTGGTACTTGAGGACTCTGAGGCTCGAAGTATGTGTAGGAAAAATCGATAGTGAGCTCAGTGATTGTGTTTGCATTTCCATCAGCCAACTGAATGGCACTCACTGTTCTAGGAAAAGCATCTCTGAGTTTTACTTTATATGCCGTGCGGTTGTCACTTTCGTTCAACTGAGATATAGTGACGTCCCTAGCGTATTCCTTCTTGTATCCCATTTCAAAGTTCTTGGGATTGAGAATCCTAGTCTGCCATTCCCAGAAGTACCTGTACGGAGTATAATCATTATCCAGCCTAAACACCATCTGAACCTCATCATTCACAAACCCGTATGGCATCTGCTGAGTCACCATTCCGATAGTTCTAGATGCTGTAGTCATCTGCCTTCCCGGCATGTTGACTGATGTGCAGAACATGGATACTCTTCTGGACTCGTTTAGATCTACTCTGACTCCTCCCGGCAAGTTAAGAAGGCCAATCTCAGGGAAGTTGACTCTTTCAATTCCTGCTCTTTGCAGAGCTGCATCTATAAATCCGGTTGCAGCTTCTGGTACTAGATTGCCGAGCTGATCTAGAACTCCACCAACATCAAAGTTAATGTTCTGCTGACCTGTAATGTAATCAATGATTGCACTGGTACTTATTCTAGGAATAGTATTTAGCGGAGGCAGCTGCACTTCAAACCGATCAGCTTTAGCAAAGCCAGATTTAATGTTTGATTTAAGTTCTTCGATACTGGCCATTAAGCTCTCATCTTTCTTCTAGAATCCCTGTAGACTGTAGATCTACTTGCTTTCTCAAAATCAGCAGTAGGTAAGAACGTAGCGATCTCCCACTCCGGCGCATCGACTTTAGCGAATCTAGATCTCACATGAGATGTGAGGTACCTCTTAAAGCATGGTTCAAATGCCTTAAGCTTCGATGCTCCTTTGAGCATCTGATAGGAGATTCTAAAGCGAGTCGTATCATCATATCGTCTATTATTTATAGTATCGAGCAAGGAATCTAGCAACCTGGCACGTAGATCTAGAGGCAAGTAGTGTAGATTAAGGCCATAGAATCCCTTGGGAGCAGGCTCGATCATGATAGTCAGTGGAAACCTATCGTAATATGGAAGAGTGTCTTTAGTCTTTGGGTCATAGAAGTACATGAACATGTCACCGACTCTAGGCCTGTTTTTTAAAGTCAGCGATTCATCTCTTAAAAGCTGAG
>CALBDR010000075.1 GCA_937927525.1 uncultured Candidatus Melainabacteria bacterium | reverse complement strand
AATACAACAGCCACTAACTTTATGGGAGATGTATTTAATAAAAGCGTTTATGGAGAAGATTATATAAATGCAGGAAGCGTACCTTATGCTCCAGGTGAAAATGGCAATATACCTAAACCAAGTGGGAATGAATAGTGGCTAGATCTAAAGCTTATAAATATACAATAAAGCAAAACACTCCAGACTCACACCAGTCAAGCCCTGGTTATCTACTTACATTTATTAGATGGTTTAATAGAGATACTCAAAATTATAGTCCAGATGGACAAAGAGTAAGAGGTAATTTTACTGTAATTAATGACTGTGTAAGCATAACTGTAAAAAACACTAAAAAAGGACATATAACTAATTGTAATATGGTGTTAAGGGCTGGGGATATAAATTATTCTACTGCAGTAGCTCCAGGTGATTTTGTTCTTGTAAATATGTTAGAAGATGAGTCTAAAATATTAGAATTAAGAGGTAGGGCACTTGGCGGTAGAGCTATTAATAAATTCAATGATGGGTTTAAAGGTGTTTTTAAAATTACATCGGTTAGGAGAAATTTATCAGTTAACCCTAGTAATGGTCAAAAAAGCCTAACATATCAAATATCTGCAGATGGCTTTACCGAGTTTAATCAAGTGATATATTTCAACCAATATTTATATGGAAAAGAAGAACAACAGGGAGATACATTTAGACTTGCTGGTGCTTCAAAAGAATGGAATAGCTTAAAAAAGAAAGATTTATTTAAGTCATTGGATGTTACATTTAATAGGCTTACGGAGTTTTTAATAGGAAATGGTTTCCCAAACGACTTTGCTCAGAATAAGGGTAAAGAGATAAGAAACCATAACCAAAAATTCTTACTACCTAAATCACTTGGACCTTTGCTTGGTCTTAGGAGGGCTAAAAAGGCTAAAGATCTATTCAAATATATAGCTGGAGTTGAACAATATAGTGGTACTGCTTCTAATGCCGCTAGAGGTTTAAATCCATCTAGGTTAAAAAGTATGACAGGTACTGCTTTTCTTAAAGGAGAGTATTGGTCACAAATCACAGCTTGGTCTATATTACAGCAATATTCAAACTCATTAATTAATGAAATGTATACTACATATAAAACAGATAAAAAAGGCAATGTACTTCCTTTCGTAGTATTTAGACAAAAGCCCTTTACTACCGAGCATTTTAATACATCTGTATTTCTAAATGGAGATACAAATGTTACGAGATTTATGAATTTACCTAGATGGGAAGTTGTACCTGAAAGAATATATTCATATGATTTAGGTAGAAATGATGCAGCTAGAATTAATTTCGTACAAATAATTGGTACAAATAGAGATATACCTACTTCTAATAAGTTAGCTATACAGTCTGCCCTTAAAAACTTTCAAACAGATGGTGACGATATATTCAGAAATGGATTAAGACCATATATACAAAATGCTAATTTCGACTATTTTGGAGACAATAATAAGGGTTCTTTAGCTCCTGATTGGTCACATTTATGCTATGATTGGTTAGTTAATGGACATTTAAAGGAAAATGGTACTATAATATGTACAGGGATTGAAGATCCTATTAGTGTTGGGGATAATTTACAGATAGATAATATTGTTTTTCACATAGAAGGAATTATTCATTCTATGAGTATAAACCCTCAAGGTGTTAAACAGTTCAGAACAACTATACAATTATCTCACGGTACTGATGTAAGATCTGGAAGCTCTCCAGTATATCCAGAAATGGATTTTACAGATGTACTAACAAGAAGAAAAGACGATTATGAAAATGGTGATAAGGTTTACCCAGGCTTCTCAGGTACACAAGATGTTCCAGGTAGAGAGAAGGGTGAAGAAATCAGAGAAACTAGAGAACGTAGTTATACGGAGAAGTAAATGAGTAAAAGACCACCACAGTTTATACCATCAAGCTCATTAATTGAAATGGCTGATAATTCATATTATGGTGGATTTAATAAATCTTACAACAACTTTAGTTTAAAAGCTGGCTTTGTTACAGATTTATACGAAGCAGATGATCAAGAAAATGTTAACGGTAGAGTGCCAGAATATGATGTAATAGTATTTGAACAGGACGCTGATAAAGGCTTAACTCCATTAACATATAGACATTGTATAGCACTTGATTCATTTGGCGGTATTGGTGATTTCTTTGAGTCTAAAAAGATTAAGCCAGTTGATCAAAACTTACAAGATCTAGATGAAGCTGATGGCTCAGGTGTATTGATACTATGTATTGATGGCTCTAAAGAGCGTGGCGTGATTATAGGTGCTTTACCTCATCCTAATAGAAAAAATAACCTAACTAAAGATAAAGAAAGACATATGGAGGGCGAATTTAACGGCATTCGTATTGCTGTTGATAAAGATGGCTCAATCGTTATTACTCAAAAAACTGCTACAGATTCCAAGGGTAAGCCAATGGATACATCAGCGGCAGGATCTCAATGGAAAATGGAGAAGGATGGGTCTACAGAGATAAATACAGCTCCATTATCTGCTGATTTGGCTGGAGGCAATGATCTTGAAGCTGAACCTGGCTCTGAAAGCCCAGAACCATCAGCAAACCTTGAATATGATAGAATAAGAATAGATAGACCTAGTAAATCTATACAGATAGAAGCTAGGGAAAATATCGATATGGTAGCAGATAAGAACCTCACTGCAAAAGTAGAGGAAAATATTGATCTGCAGATGAAGAAAGATTTATTAATGAAAGCAGAAGGTAAAGCCAATATTGAAGTAACTGGAACGGTTGACTTTAAGACAGATGCTATACTTAAGATGAAAATGATGAATCTACGAATGACAATAGATAACGCAGCACAAATACAAATGCAAACAATGAACTTAATTGCACAACAGTTAACGGTACAGGG
>CALBDR010000074.1 GCA_937927525.1 uncultured Candidatus Melainabacteria bacterium | reverse complement strand
CTGGTACACCTAGTATAAAATGGCAAAATGCTGAAGATCTTGCTTTCAGTATGGCACCTAGTCTCTTCAAGGCGATCCAAATTGCTGATCAGAAGAATACTAGTTTCCATTATCAACTCGAGACAACCCTCTTTGGTCCATTGATCGAAAAATTCAGGAACTTACTTGAGCAAGAAATTTCTATATATGCCTCAGCAGAATTACTTTCGAAAGAGCTTATTACGGAAAGAAAAAATCAATATATTGAAATTATTGAAAAATCTGCAGAAATAATATTTAGCATATATCAGCTCAAATCAGAATTTGAGCTAAATGTAATAATTAACAAGGTAGATAAACTTACAGCTATTCTAGATTTAATCGAGTCATATCGAGATGCTAAACAAGATATTGCAGCGCTCTGTGTCGCTCAAAAAAATAATATTGAAGCCTTCAATGAATTAAAAGGTCTCAAAGATTCTTTATTTACAAATGAATCTAATTCTAAAACACGTTTGAATAGTTTCAGAGAGAGACTTTATCAGCTTATTAATATTGATGAGGCAAAAGCCTTTGCTAAAACAAAGTTAAGCTACTTAGATACTTATATAATCAAAGACTTACTCAAAGAGCAAGACTTAGAGAATAGATATTCAGTGAGCTCTCGAAAAAATACTGATACTGATTTCCATTTTCTATTTACGGTTGCCCCTTCTAGAATTGATTTTGGTAAAAACGTTGTAGCATCAATCACAGATCTAATGGGGCGTATGCTTGGTGCAGACGACTATGAAGCCTTACAAATAGGTAAGAACTACATAGACCTAGTTAGCCAAACTGACAATAGCCTATTCAACTCATGCTCAGAAGCTGGTTCTGCAAAAGTTATAGAGAATACGTGCCGAGCCTTGCAGTACTCTAAAGCCATTAGCTTTCAAGGAGTTTTCCAGAGCTTTGATATTGATGGCTACCTAGTTAGAGATACTATCAATAGTAGAGATAATCATAAAGTCGGTATTCATATCATGGAGCAAGGGACCATGGCTTCTACTGGTTACTGCATTACCAAAGAACCTCTTTTCATACTTCATGCTTTAAAAGAGAATTATGAAGGTAATGAATACTCTGCCTTTAGTGCTGAACTTATAAAACACGCGCGTGTTATCAATGAATCAGGAATATTCCAAAGAATTGAATTAATGAACGAAGCTATAAATGCAGCTAATAATAGAAAAAATATAGACAAAGAATATTCAGAGATAAAGATAGCTCTAAATGCCTCCTATAAAGGTAATGTCTCAGATGAAAGAGAGAATGCTAATCAATATTTAATGGCATTACTACTTAAACAAAAGAAATTTATAAAGAATCTATCTTTAGGTGAAGTCCAAGGCTTTTACCAGAAACAAGTAGATAGTCATGAGTATCCACTTGAGATTAGAGTCTTTGACCCATTTGTAGACCCTGATATCTTTATGTCAGGTGAATTAAAAGAAATATCATTAAACTGCATAGATAAACTTGTAAGTATTTTTTCGTCTTTAGAAAATCCATTTGACTATGAATTAATAGAAGCTTGTATTCTTAACTATGGTTCAGACTTTAGAAAATGGAGTGTCTTAAATAAAAGGCTTGCCAATAATGATGAAAACTTTGTTGAGGACTTATATGGAAACCTAGATAAATTAAAAGCAGAGCTTAAGTATCTAGAAACCTTCACAAAAGGCTTTTACAAAGATCCATATATGGCATATCAGTCTTGTGACGTAATCCAGCTTAACTCTGACCATCGAGAATTAATTGAGCTTACTGATAAATTGGTAGAGTTAAGATTATTAATGGAAATTAACAACCCAGACTCTTTACTAGTATTAATCGACAACCCACAACAAGCTAAAAAACCTTTCCTCGACTATGATGCCACAAGAGAATGGCTTGCGCTCGGTGGTACAGTTGCTAGCCATATGGTTTCTAGCAACAAATACCTAGAATGGGCAAGGGAAGTTGAACAAGAAAAAAATTGGGCTAAACTACACGTCCAAAAACTTTTAGTGCAAGAACTTGACGAAGAACAGGAAAAGCTATACTACCAAGAGTTAAAGAAAAACTTTGAATTTCTTGACTTAAAAAGAGATCTTCTAAAACAAAAATACTTCTCAGCGAAGACGACTAGCGTCTCTAAAAAGCGACTCGAAAGATATGAACACAGTCTAAAAACCTTATCTAAGCTATCACAGAAAAAAGAAATATTTGATGACTATAAGAATATAGATTTTGACTCGTGGTTGGTCTTAGGTGGACGCTGGGTTTTAAACGGAGAAACAGCCCAGAATATTAATTTCATCAAAAATCTATTTAAAGATATTAATGTTAAGTCACTTGAACTTTATGTTACAGAAGAAAAAGCTATAACTATTAATACTCAGTCCAGACTTATTAAGCAGTCTGGGTCTACGAAGGAAGCAGATTTATTAGTGTTAAATGCTGCTGAAAGTATTTCATTTAGAGAAGAGCAAGAGAAAGAAAATTTATACAAAGTTCTTAAAATCAATTTAATTGATGAGCAATTAAAAAAATATTCTTCAATTAAAGATCCTGAAAAATTAATACAAATCAGCTCTGGAGTTTTCGAAAAATACATCACACATTATGATGCGAGTTTAGAAAAAAAATATAAAGCATGGTCTGAACTTGCAGCAATTATACTGCTTTATGAAAATTTCTTAAATTCAATAGATCCTGGATTCTGTAATGATCTTAAGAATTTAATATACTCTAAGGATGAAATTGAGCAAAAAGAAAACTTTGAAGCAATTTTTGGTGATCACCAGGAGAATCAAGGCTCTTTAAAAAATGTTGCAGCAAAGCTAAAAGTTAAACTTCCAGAAAATGGACTTGATTTTCTTAATAGTTTAATTGAATTACTAATTTTCAACCAACTCATAACGCTTACTATTAACTGCCAAGATGAAAATATTATGATAAATCAACTTGGAAGTTTCTTTGATTTATATCTCAATATTCATGAGGAAGATTATCCACCATATGTTTATCACAAACTATGTGCAGGAACTGTTTATGGATTTGATGTAGACTACTTTAAAGAGAATAGCTCTAGAGAAAGAATGTTCAAATTATCTTTCAGCACTGGTCAAAATATATATAAACTTTTACATAAATTAGTCACTAAAAAAACTATCTTAAATCTTTGCTCTTCTTCTTATAAAGACTCATTAATAGGTGACTATGAAAATGGCATCATTCCTCTTTGCTATCAACATCAGACGATTTGTATTGAAGAGAGGTTCTGGGATTGCATGAAAGCTCTTCGAAATTTTATTCGTAATTATCACGATAGACACCCATTACCAATAATAATCAAAGGTGAATCGGCAAATAGCCAGACTCTCTTTGGTGATGGCGAAACCAGTGCAAAGACAATCTATATAGTTGGCTTAAGTAGTATTGGTAAACACTCGTGGGATTTACCTCTTGTTTTAAGATCACCTATATTTAGAGATGCCAAAATTGATACTAATACCAAAGTTAGTTACTCAACTGTTACTTGCTTTGCACCACATTTAAATGAAGATGGTCACCTTAAGCAAATTTATACCTCATTTAGACCAGATTATCTGGAAGCAAATAATATAAAATATATTCCACCTTTTGAAAACTCTGAGAGAAAATATGAACTAAATCAATATGGTTTCGCTCATGCATTGATAAACTTTGAGTCAGAAACAGAGTTGCCAAAACCAAGCTTAATAATGTCTGCCCATACACACCCTCAGTATGTAAATGGTTTTACTGCTTCACTACAAATCCCAGAAGTTTGGTCATATTTAAATATGCTACAAATGTACAGTAAAACAGAACTCACTCAAATCTTAGACTTAGCATCAATTCCGAGCTTGAAACAAATCAACTTTAATCAAGCTCAATTCAATTCAAAAGTTGAAATTAATGAATATTTGAAATCTGAATTCAAAAAATATAACTGTAAATATGTTGAAGATTGGCTTTTAAAATCAAGTAAAGAGTCTGGGGGAAGAGGAATCAGCAACGTTCTTAATATCCACCGTGACTTTGATGAAATTGCTAATTTCATTATCGAAAAAGGTCAGTCAGACGATATCGTCATGCAGGAGTTTGTTCCAAACAACGCAAAAGCCTTTATTGAATCAGAGTTCTTAAATGAAATAAAAGAAGTATTCGTCGAATCTGGTATCGCACTTAATACAGAGAAGCCAAGTCCAGACTTGTACTTCACAATGAGAAGCTTCCAAAGTATATCTGGTATTAAAGGTTATTTATTCTCAGTAAATGCTGCAAATGTTACTGTAAATGCTGGGCAGGGAGCTAAACTATTTTACGGTGAACCAATTTTCATCATGCCACCATATTTTGCAAATAAGCTTCAACACCTTTTAGATAATTATGGTGATTCACTCTTGAAGAAAGCGATACCTGAACATGCAAAAATCTTTGCGATTAAAAACAAAGTAAAGATATATGAACATCCAGGCAATATAAGTAACATCTTTATGTTAAATGGCTTATTTGATTACATTCCTTACCTCTATGTTACTCGTGAGCTTGATTTAGATGGAGAATTGATTGAACAAAATTTCAAAGTACACTGTGTTGAAAACTGCTTTGGTGGATTAGATTACTTCTATAACTTTAGAGGAGTTAAAGAAATCCTTGTATCTGAGAGAACTCATGAAAACTCACTATTAGCAATTGAAAATTTAATCAAAGAAATAAAATCAGAAACGAATAACAGAGCCGAAAAAAATATTGATTTAGAATTAGCTGTAATTGAATTAAACAGTGGACTTGGTCAAGCAAATCTTCTACAAAAAGCTCTTGATAATGCATCTCAAAAATTTGGTGAAGATCGAATTGATAGGTTTATGTTTGACGAATGGATCACAGATCTAGAACAAGTAGCTCTAATCAACTTACTTAATAAAGAATAATGCAGTAATCTACTCACCTAAAGCTTTTGCAAAAGCTTTAGTTCTGCTATTCACAAATATTCTTGTGCCTAAAACTATCATAGAGTGTAAAAGTAATTTAGAGATAGTTGACTTACCATGGAGCACTTTCGCATCATGAGTCAAGTCTTTATCAAAGTCAACCTTCGGCATAATATCCTTATAGTTATGGTTTTCTGGCAAGAATTTCTTGATTAAATCTTTAACACTGTGAATTTTAATACCTCTAGTATCTTCAACTAAAATACCTCTTTCAACTGAATGTTTTTCAGCGAGTTGTTTATCAGCCACAACTCCTATGAAATTCATGAGCTTATGTCCAAAATATAATACTGGAGTAAATAAGCCAGCAATTAAACCACTTTCAAATAATTCAGATTTCCCTTGGGAATTAACAAGCCTAGATACATCATAAGCAAGACCTTGATTAATAAAGTTCATTTCGTCAGTAGGGTAAATTCCATGAGAGAAGCCTGTTTTATTAATAACCTTTTTCGCTAGTTCATTTGTACCTTTACTTATATTATTTAAAGCTAAAATTCCACCATGGAAAATAAACCCAGATGATAGAGACAGAGCAGCACTCAATTTTTGAAATAGACCATAACTATTTTTATCTTTGACCCCATCTAACCCTTTTAATCCAGGGAAACTATCTAAGCCTAATACTTTCGATCGAAAAACTCTATTTAAAAGTGGCACAGAAGCCCAAAGTGAACTCTTCACCCCACCCTCAAAGAAACGCATTAATAAATGGAACTTTTTGATACTTTCAATATCTTCATCACTTGGATTGAAGTTTTCAGCAAAATCAAAAACTCGTTTTGCTCTAAAGACTTGCATTAATTTGCTTTCACCATCCTGAGATGGAATTTGCCTCATTGTATTTAAATGATCACGAGGTTCACTTAATTGAATTTTCTCTAACTCTTCGGGCATTTTTTCTGGGTTCTCAAAAGCCTCATAAGGTACTAATAATAGGTGCCTTGCATCTTCTTGTAAATGTTTCGGCAAGATAAATTTAGCAACAGCTTTAGTTAGTGCCTCTGTTACACTAATCCCAGACATATTAAGTACAAATTTAAGTACTCCCTTAAATGCTTCTTCCGAAGCACTTGCGAAATTTAAAACACCTTCTGAAAAATTTCTAAATAATCCAGCAAAAGTTGCAGCCATATCATCACCAATAGCAGTTGCAATAGCTGTTTTCATAATAGGTCTAGTATCAATAAACCTTGCAAAGCGCATAGTCATCTTTTCAAGCTGGCTTTTTGAACGATTTTCTTCATTTTCTTTAGCTATAATCTCAGCAGGACCTAAATTTAAGTTAAAACCCGTTAAATTATTTTCAAGAGTTCTATGTAGATTTATTTTTTCAATATCAGCCTCAGATAAATCAAATAAACTCTGATCGAGTACATTTTGCTCTAAAGTACTTTCTAAATTTTGATTAACAAAATCAAGATTGGCTTGATTTTTGGCCAATACAGTATCGCTATTCAGGCTAGTGTTTAAACCTGACATAAGTTCTTTAGGTAGGAAAGCTCTGAATCTAAATTTATAAAAAACTAAGCTTTCACCATAAATTGTAATACATTTTCTATTCTTATGTATTAGCACGTCACAAATTTACAGATTTTTAGCTATTATTCAGTAAGTTAGTAATTTTGATATAATTTGACCTAAGTGGTAAACAAAGATAAAAACGATAATACAGCCGGAATTGGACTAGATAGTAAGTTAATTTCCATGAGATATGAAGAAGTTAAAAAAAAGCTTCTTGACAAGGTTGCTAATGAAGCAATTTTCCACAGGGATATAATCTTACCGAATGGACAAATTGCAGATATTTGCTTGGATGTAAAGGAAACTTTCCTATCCGCTGAGGGTACATTTCTTAGTAGCCTAGCTATTTTGCATAACTTAAATGATGATATTGAAGCTATCGGTGCAAATATAGATAATAGTTCCTCTATCCCATCGACTACTTCATTACTTGCATATGTAAGAGGACAAGAAATCTCTTCATTCTATCTTCAAAAAGAGCCTAGGCAAATAGGTTTTTCTAAATGGATTCAAGGTCCATTAAAACAAGGAGCCAAGGTTTGTCTACTTCAAGACATGGTTAGCGACTCTAATGATGTTGTTAATTTAGTTAGAAAAGTACTTGAAGAATCTGGAGCACAAATCCTTCAAGTTATAGGGATAGTAGATATCTCTAAGCACGCGGAAGCTAGGTTCTTTGATATCGGTATTAACTACACACCTCTAATTCGCTTGAAAGAAGTCATCGATGCTTTACCTCACTCTGAATTATTAGTTCAAGAAAAATTCCATGCTCAAGTTTGATTACCATAACCATCCTCAAGCTCATAGAACTGATCTTCATTATTGTGAGAATGTTCTTCAACCATGGGCAGATAAAGCACGTGAAATCGGCTTAACAGACTTTGCCTTAACAGATCATGATAGGTATAAAGCCGGGTTCAATTTTGACGAACTTAAAAAATTTCAAGAAGCAAACCCTGATTTAAAAATCCGTGCTGGAATTGAATTAGATAATGACCCTGAAACTAGTCTTGATGGTAAGAGGTGGGTTGAGAAGCATTATGATGAACTGGATTTCATTTTAGGCTCGGTTCACTTCGTAAAAGACTTTCCTTTCGACCACCCACACTATATCTCTGAATATGATAAATACGATATAAACGAGCTTTATAAGGAATACTATAAGCTAATCCAGAGCACAGCTGAATCTGGCTTAGTAGACTCCCTGGCACATTTAGACTTAATCAAAATCTTCAAATTCTTTCCAACAGAAGACCTTTCTGCGCTATATGATGAGACTTTAGATATTATTAAAGCTAAAGATTTATCAATGGAAATCAGCACAGCTGGTTTTAGAAAGCCTATAGGTGAACAATACCCTCATTTTGATTTAATCAAAAAAGCAAAAGAAAAAGGTATTAGCTTCACGATAGCAAGTGACGCCCATACTTCAGCTGATCTCGGTAAAAACTACGATAAGCTAGAAAAAATTCTAAAAGAGTTCGATATTACAGAAGTAGCTGTCTACGAAAAACATAAAAAAATCATGGCTTCACCTTACCAGTAGATAGTGTAATAATAAGGTATGAAGCATCGTTTCCACCTTAACTCTGTACTTGTAATTTTACTAGTTATCTTTGCTCCATTACAGCTCATAGCAGCTGGAACATGGGAAAAGACTGGAGGACCTATTGGCGGGCTGGGATACAACATAAAGATTGACCCCAAGAACCCTGAAATCTTTTATGTAACTGATGCTTTTAGTGGTTTACAGAAAAGTATCAATTCAGGAAAGACTTGGACTAAAATCAATAATGGCATCACCACAAGAAGTGGTCCAACTGGTGATGAAGTGCCAATCTTCAGTTTAGCTATTGATCCTGAAGATAGCAATATATTATGGGTAGGTACTCAAAACCAAGGAGAAATTTTCAAATCAATCAATGCAGGGCAGAGTTTTACCAAAAAAACTAATGGTATCGAAGAAGATGAAGGATTAACCATTAGAAATTTTGCAATATACCCTGATGATCACAACAGAGTAATTATGACAGGTGAACTAAATGTCGGTGAGCCTGGAGACGAATTTTCAAAAGTAAAAGGAGTTATCTATAGGACTGATGATGGTGGTGAAAACTGGGCAAAGCTCTGGGAGGGAGATAGCCTTGCAAGGTGGGTTTGCATCAACCCTAATAACACTGATGCCATCGTAGTTGCAACAGGAATCTTTGACAGAGAAGCTTTTAACACTAGTGGTCTAGGAGCTATAAAAACCACTGACGGTGGAGAAACTTGGTTCGATGCTAATAAAGGTATTACAGGAAGCTTATTTATGGGAGCTATGGCTATGCACCCAGACCTTCCAGGGACTATGTTAGTTGCTACAGGAAATAATAACGACTTTAATAAAGGAATTAATGGTGGTATTTTTATTTCTGAAGATGCAGGAAACAACTGGACTAAACTTTACCCATCAAACAATTTCAATTTTGACTATAAAGTTTATACTGCAAGTGCTTTTGCACCATCAAACAGTAATGTCCTCTACGCGGGAAGTTCGGAAGCAATCTTTGTTAGTAAAAATTTTGGTAAGTCTTGGAAAAAACGTACTGGTATTAATGGAGCAGCTTGGGGCCCGAAAGGAATAAGAGCAGGAGTTCCAATTGAAATTCAAGTAGATCCTAAAAACCCTAAAACACTATATATAAACAACTATGGCGGAGGGGTTTTTAAATCAATCAACGCTGCTAAAACTTGGAAGAATTTCAGCACAGGCTACACTGGTGCCAATATCTATTCAATTTCAATCAGTGACAAAAAAAATACAAAAATTTTAGTAAACGGTAGAAGTGGGGCTTTTAAAAGTAATAATTCAGGAGATAGCTGGAAAGGTTTAAATATAAGTCCTGTCTCTTATGCAGAAGGCTTAGCTTCAGCGATTCATCCCAGAAAAGCAAAAATTATTTTTATTAGTGATGAACACCAAGGACAAGTTTATAAATCTGTCACTGCTGGTAAAGCTTGGGATTTAGTCTTTGAACACCCTGGAGCAGATGCATCAGATGCTAATAATAGACACGGTGCTAAAGAAATAGTTATCTCAAAATCAAATCCTGATACAGTATACATAGGTTTCAGTAACGATGGACTCTTCTCTGAACCAGAGTCTGAAGACTTTACAAACAGTTTTGGTGTCTATAAATCTATCAACGGTGGTGACTCGTGGGTTGAAGCAAATAATGGCTTAGAAATTACCACACAAAATATTACGGCCTTAGTAGTTAACTCAGAAAATGAAAATGAACTTTATTTAGGTCTTAGAGAGGGAGGGCTTTATTACAGTGAAGATGGGGCTAATACTTGGACACAAATATCAGAACCTATTCTTAGCAGCAACGGGGTTTACGCTATAGCTGTTGATTTTTCAAAACAAGAAGGTGGTGCAAACACAATTTATGCAGCAGGCTTAAACACAGGTATCTGTGTATCTACAGACGGTGGTATTACTTGGAGACAGACTCTAAGTACTTCTGAAGACCAGTTGATCCGTTCTATAGTAATTAACCCTAAGAATAAATCAAATCTTTATGCGGCAGACTGGTATTCTGGGATTTATGAATCTATAGATTCAGGTATAAGTTGGAATTTAATAAATACTGGACTTAGCAATAAAGCTGTTAACGACTTAGAAATCTCTGCAGATGGACAAATGCTTTATGCTGCCACCAAAGGTGAAGGTGTATTTAAACTATCACTTTAAATACTGGTCTTGCATTGCTTGTGCTAAACCTAAACCACTCTGATTAGTTTTCACCATATCTTTAGCAATAGCCTCATCCATAAATTGATAAAACATTTCTTCAGCTTGCCCAGCATTCAATAAGCCTTCTGAATTTTTCGGATGCATTTCTTTCAACATCATTTGTAAAAACATTGCTTCAAAATCATTTGCAGCGTCATCATTACGTCTGAGCTTTTGCTCAATACTTAAATTCATACCGATATTCATTAACGAAGGATCTATTTTCATATTGCCAATCTAAAAAACTCCTGTCTTTCAAAACTATCTGTAAGAACTAACCAGCGCATAGTATCTATTCCTTTGTTAGGTAACTCAAGATCATATTCTTTTTTAGAATATGCTGGAATACTTTTATTATCGAAATAATTAAAAGTGTTTATTACTGGTTTTACATAGCCTAAACTATCAACTACTTTTAAGTTTGTTAAAGAAATCGCTGCAGCCCTTTTATTTTCAATAACAATTTTCAATTTGTTTTTTTTGTTTTTTAAAATCTTAGCTGTAACCATGGTATCAACAGGTTTTAGGACTTGCTCTTTAGCCAAAGTTTCTTCCATATTAATTAAGCTTAAAGTCATAGGTAAGCCTGGTTCTATTTTTAATTCCTTTCCTTTTGAAGCGATAAAAGAAACTAAAGCTATCCCAGCCCCTGCACCAGCACCAATAACAAGATTAGAGCCTTCAAGAGATGTACCTAAGATCCCAGCAAACCTAAACCCTGCAAAAGCTCCCATAGCAGCTCCACCTAGAACTTTCCTAGAAGCTTCTCCTACAGCTTTTAAAACCTGATGCTTTTCATTTACTAAGCTACCATCAGCGTTAATTGCAACTCGATTAATCTGATCAGGAAAAACTATTTGATCAAATTTAATTTGGATCTTAGCAGACCTTCTAAAAATGCGAGCTTGTTGAATGTTAACAATAGTGCCATTCACTTTACTCTGTTTTGGTATTAGCACCTCACCACTGTCAAGCACTACATCTTCAACAACTCTAGCAACAAAATGCTCACCTTCTTGGGTATATTTATTAACTGGCCATTCCGCAACAACATAAACGGGAGTAGTCTCCATTACACCTAATTTAATAGGTTCAGCAGACAAATTTACCGGGTTAAAGAATATCATTGCTATGAGAACTATACTCAGTATCAATTTTATATTTTGCAAAAAAGAAAATTTAAGCTTAGCCATTAACAACTCCTAAATTATCTCCAGTTCAGCACGTAAGGCACCTGAAGCTTTTAGAGCTTGCATTATTGCAACCATATCTCTAGCTTTAATACCAATTTTATTCAGCTCCTTAACGAGCACAGCCAAAGATGTTGATTCTTGTAGTTCAACATACTTAGTGTAACTTTCATTAAAGTCAATAACAGAATTAGAGAAGCTTTGTGTCTGGATACCACCAGTTGGTGAATTACCACTAGCGCCAGTATTAAGTGTTGCATTATCTGTAGCAGTATTAACGTTAGCTAAGGTATTAACAAAAGGTTGAGAAATATTATTATTTGTTCTAACTGTAATTGAGATTCCACCATGAGAAAGTGCAACAGGAGACAGTTTCACATCTTCACCTACCACTATAGTCCCCGTTCTTTCCATAATAACAACTTTAGCCTCATTTTCAGCATCAACAGTTAACGCTCCGACACCAGCTAAAGCTGCTATTGGGTTATCAGCTTCACCATTTAAAATTACTCGAACGGTTCTTCCATCGACAATCTCTGCCTTTCTATTTAAGTCAGAAGTATTTATAGTGTCTACAATTTTCTTAGTAGTAGCAAAGTCAATCTTTTCAGTAGTAAGAATCAGACCTTGACTAGTATCAATCTCTGTCGGCAAAGGGAATTCAATCATCCCTCCCTCTGGGATACGACCAGAGTTAGGTGAACCTTCCCTAATTAAACTTCCATTAGCCTCAATTTCATAACCAGCACTAATTACCGGGCCTTGAGCTGCTGCATAAACTTTTCCATCAGGACCTTTAAGGAAGGATTGTAATAAAACTCCACCAGTTAAGTTCCGCGCCGTCGAGAAAGAAGAAATATCAACATCAAATTTATCACCCTCTTTAGAGTAAGGTCCGACTTTAGCCGTGATCATAACTGCAGCAACATTACCTACAGCACCACCATTAATCTGCCTTAAAGCAGCTAAAGCTGCTTGACCTGGATTTTTCATATCTAAATTTGCAACATCAATCTGGTTATTAATCAAAAAATCACGTATATTAATCCCAAAATTCTCAAGTAAATTAATTTGCGCTAAGTTTGTTGCGACATTATTTCTATCACCGCTATTACTTGGCAAACCAGCCACTAAGCCATAACCAGTTAAGTAATAATCCCTTAAACCTTGGACATTAGTAATATCTTTAATACGAACTATAATAGCCCCTGATGGCAGCAAAGATGATATTAATAGAAAAACAGCTAGAAATAGTCGCATATATTATCTTATTGACGTATAGAGACGGAAACTATATAGCCTAAGTGAAGTATATTTAAGAATTACCAAAACTAAATTTAAGCACTTGAATAAGTTGTCTAGTGTTTCAGGGTGTTGACAAAGCAAGATATCAAAATGTCATAGATGGTTTCTACGAATAGCTTAGTTAGGCTTAAAAAGCTTAGCATTTTCCTTATCTCCTAAGGAAATAAAAAAATCAAAAGCTTTTTGCTTAGCTTGTTCTGTTGAAATATTGGTTATATGGTATATATCATTTGGTTGGTATGACATGGTATTAGATTCATAGACCCCGATAGCATCTTTCATCTTCAAGAAGTACTCTTGAGTCTTCTCTAGGTAGTCTTTTTCTTTTTTATTTTTATATATAAAAAATTTCATATTTAAATCTGCTAAATAATAAAGTGTCTTCCAAGAGATATCTAAGATAGATTCATTTGCAAAATATTCGTAAGATCTTTCTAAGTGATCTTGGGCGATTGGGTATGTATGTTCATTTAACACAGCTGGATTCAAAATTAATATCCCGATAAGTGTTTCAGTAATTGCGTTTTGCAAATTTGCATTAATGCTCTTATAAATTTTCTTAGCTTTAATTAAAGAATTTAAGGAGTCTTCAAATTTACCAATATTTGCAAAAAGATCTCCCATTGCTTGATATATATTTGCTTCACCTAATTTATTTTCATGTTCTTTAAAAAGATCTATCGCTTTTTCAAAATACTCTATAGCTTCAGCAAAGTTTTCTTCATTTAGTGTATGTTTTTTTGCATGAATATTAATAATCCCATATGCTAAATCAACATATTTACTAGCTATTTCTTCGTAATTTTCAAGCTTCTGAGCAAGTTTAATAATCTCTTGAGCTTTTACAGTTAAATCTTCTAAGTTACCCTCTAGAAGTAGTTCTTGGAAACGAATGTTTTCAGCTTGAAGTAAATGATGAAATCTCTTCAAATCACGAAATTGTTCACAAGATTGATCAATAATGGTTTTAATCTCTTCACTATCCCCACCTGTTTTAATCTTTATACCAGCAAATATTTGTCCAGCCTGTGCCTGAAAGAATTTAGGAACTTTAGGATCTAAAAGTTTTTTTGAAAGATTATCTATTTCATCATATTTACCTTGGATGGAGAGTAAAGAAAGCTCTTGGATGTCAACATTTAGTCTGTCAAAGAGACTGGTTTGTTTGTTTTTTTCTTTTGCTTTTGAAAGATATAATTCAGCATCTTTTAAATTACCATTTATCAATGACTGAGAAGCAAGTATAGAGTTAATTAAAGCTAAAGCTATATTGTTTTCAACTTGACTATAAAGGTTTATAGCTTTACTGTAGTACTCTTCTTCAGAGAACTCATTTGCATAGAACAAATAAACTTCAGCTAAGCCATTCTTGTTTTTATCCTTACCGAAAAGAATTTCAGCATCTTCAGCAGCTTCACGATCCTTAGTAATTAATGATTTTAAAAGAAACAATTTCGCTCTTGTAGAATCATAACTTGCTCTTTCAGCAAGCTTAATAAGATTATTAATCTGCTCAAGACTAACAAGGGAGACTAAATCCTTGCTCAAATGAGCATCTTGTAAAGAAATTTCAACAGATTTAGCAAAAGTTAAGATTGCGAAATCAATTTTCTCTTCGTCTATTAACTCTTGAAAAGCCTCTTCGAGAAGCTGATCTGGGTCTTCATAGGCATCAATAGCTTGCACATAAGAAACTCCCCAGTAAACTTTTGAAAGTAAGCATGAGAAAGCTTTGTATATTTTACTTGAGGTATCTGACTTAAACCTTGTTAGTAATGGTCTTAAATCACCTTCTATTAAAAACTGTAGAAAGATCTTAAAACCACTATATCTTTTTGAATATTTCAAAAGATCATAAGCATCATAATACTTCCCCTGTTTCAAAAGTATTTTCGCTTTAAGCTCCTTTGACTCACAAGTTTCTGAATCACCAGAGGCACCTAAAATCAAATCATCACATATTTCTAGAGCTTTTAAAAAATAATCTTTATAAAAATAATCCCAGTATTTCTCTATTAAAGAGTTTCGTAGTTCTGACTTATTAAATTCTCTTGACATCCAGCTAATTCTTCTTTAAACCTTAATCTAGTGGTCTCAAAACTCAATATACCACTAAGGAAGTCAGCTGAACAATCTTTAATATTTGATAATTCATACATCAAAATATCTTCATCTATTTTAGAGAATTTTTTTACTATGCTCAGCTTTCTAAAGTTTGCTTTGCAAATTTCAACTAAATTATCTTCACTAATTAAAATTTCATTTTCAGTTTTCAAGTCTTCGATACACTGATTGAATGTAGCCAAAGAATTCACATTAGACATCATTGTTTTCTGTTTTTGCATAGGGCCGCTTAACCTTTTCTTAACCTTTTTTACAATGATAGCATATGCCACCCAAAAAGTCAATACATTTTACCAAGAGTCAAAGTAACTACATTCTAGCTGATTCTGAGCATATATCGACATAAAACAGGGTAAATTGCAGATAGGGATGCTCGAAAAAGATCTAGCTAAAAATCAAAATTTAAATGATTCAAATCTAATACAGCTTTTTAATCTAAGTACAGACCTTATGTGTACAGCAAACTTAGATGGTTATTTTTTAGATCTGAGTGCAGCCTGGGAAAAAAACTGGGTTACACAAAAGAAGAACTAAAGCAAAAGCCTTTTATAGAATTTGTTCACAAGGATGATCAAATAAAAACTTCTAAAGAAACTCAAAAGCTTTTTGCAGGTGATTATAGAACAGTAAATTTTGTGAATCGCTATAGGAAGAAAGATGGTGGCATAATTTACCTTTCCTGGAGGGCCTCTTTAATTAAAAAAGAAAATATTATAATCGCTACAGCAGACGATGTTACTGAGATAGAAACTTACAAAAATAATCTCCTGAAAATGAGAAATGAATTAGACAGTAAGCAAAAAGTACTTCAAATAATTCTTAACCATATGCCTAATTACGTTTTCTACAAAGACGCTGAAAATAGAATATTATTTGCAAATAAAGCTGCTGCTGACTCTATGGGACTTAACCCAGAAGAAATGGCAGGCAAGCATACCAGAGAATTCTTTCCAGAACAGGCTGGTAAATACTATAGCGATGACTTACAAGTTATTAATAATAGAAAGCCTCGTCTGGGAATCGAAGAGAAATATATTGATACTTATGGAAAAACTAGATGGATTCGCACTGATAAAGTTCCTATCTTCAACGAAGAGGGAGAAGTAAAAGAATTAATAGCGATCGCAACTGATATAACTCAGCAAAAACTCGATGCCAAATCCATTGAAGATCAAAACAAAAGTATCAACCTTATTTTAAAAGGAGCAAAGCTCGGTTATTGGGAGCTCGAAAATCAGAGTGGTCAAATGAAATTAGATGAAATCTGGCTTTCTATGCTCGGCTATAAGGAAGGTGATATTTATGAAAATATTGAGTCCGTAGTCCAGTTAAGCTAAAAGTGCACTGCAAATTAATTCATTCGATTTGATAATTCTTGATTTAAACCTAGTTGACTCTTTTGGTCTTGAAAGCTTAAATTCAACTCTAGAACTTGCTCCCAAGACTGCGATAGTAGTATTAACAGGACAGGAAGAGGAAGAGCTCGGAATCAAAGCAATTCAACTCGGAGCACAAGATTTTATCTCCAAAGATAATTTAAATGAATTTAACATCAGGCGCATAGCAAAATATGCCGTAGAAAGACAAAAACTAAAAAATAAAGCAAGCCAAACATCAAACCCGAAGCAAGCATTTAAATCATTTTTAGATCTTGAAAAGTATATTGGCAACTCTAGTTACAGTGAGGATACAAATAAAGCCTACAAAAAATTCATAGAGCTAAGTGTTTTAGAGTCTAAATATAGCGAATTAATTGATAAATCCATGAATAACATCACTAACTATAAAGAGTTTAGTGGTGAGATGGAAGAAGATATTAAAGACATATCTTAACTATTAAAAGAATATCGCCTAGATTCAAATCAATTCTTACAAGTGCATCAAAGCATAATCAAAAAGAAACTTAATAACATAGAAGAAGCTGAAGCTTTCATACTACAAAGTGCTTCAAATATTACCTTACTTAAACTAACTTCAAGTTTCTTAGAGGATTAGATTTTATAGCCTTTCAAAAGTATCTTTTTTCTTTGTTACAAAGATTTACATGAGACTTAATACTTATCAAAAGTTGAAGATTGGACTTTATCTTAATAAACAGATTAGATAATTTCAAAAACCTTAGGGAAATATAAACAAAAGATAAACAAGTACACACCAAGATTGTTAAAATTTCATTAAGGAGATCTATAATGATTGACAATAATGAGCAAAACCTTGAAGCAACGTTGCTTAAAAGTGATTTTGAAATGATTTATGAATTATTTATTGCAGGAAAAATTTCATTACCCTTACTAGTAACTCTAATGAAAGAAAAAACAAGTATTCAAGACTAAAATTAAGACTCAATCAGTGAGATAATTGCAGCACTGGCAATTCTACTTACATTGTATTCAACATGAAACTGTGTTAATAGTGCAAATGCATCGTAGCTTTTAAATTCCAAAGCTTCCACAAGTGCATCTGGTGCATAGGCAGAAGCTTTCAAATCATTACTTAGATTTTCTTCAAAAATACCTTGATGGTGAATACTAAGTTCCTCAACATTTTCCAAATCCATTTCTGGGTAGTACTTTCTATATAGCTCAGCTAAAACTGAATCCTCTTTAACACTCATCCCGTGAGTTGCTTCAAAAATAGCATGGTGTTCATTTTGCTCAAGTTTTGAAAAGAATTTAGCTTTTAAAGTCTCCTGAATAAATTCTGGTTTATGAACGAAATTAGGATCACAATGATTAATCCCGACTTTTTTAACTCTATCATCACCAGGTAAATCCTGAATCAATGTCCCACCCAGTAAAACATTAATTAACTGCATACCACCACAGATAGCGAGAATGGGTAAATTTCTCTCTATCACTCCGATCTCAGCCATCTTAAATTCAGTACACTGTCTAAAATTAACTGGATCTTTACAAATAAGTGTATTTGGATGCAAATCAGTATCTGAATAAGTTTTAGGATGAAGGTCAAATTTATTACCAGGAAGAATTAAAGCATCAGCTAATTTCATCTTCTTCTCAACTTCCTTTAAATGAACTTGTCTTAACTCTTCAATAAGTCCCTGCCCTAATTGATTATTATTAGGTAAAAATTCCAGATCAGGTTTTGTAGGGATTATAATCGGCTCTGCACCACTTAACACAATTAACTTAAGCAGCAGTTTACAGCCAAGTCTTTCACCGTCACAGGTTATTGCAATTTTACGAACTATAATTTGCCCCCTATGATATTAATTTCGTCTAATTAATATTATAAAAAATTTAGAACATATTCCAGTATATAAACTTTTATCTTAAGATTTCACTAAAGATTCCTGAAATTAATTTATAATTGATGCTAAATGCCTGATTCAACGAGGAAAGAGATTAATTGGAATAGAGAATTTCTCTCTGGTTTTGTAGTTTTTTTAGTAGCACTTCCTCTATCTCTAGGCATATCCTTAGCCACCGGAGCTAGCAGTACCGCTGGTTTAATCTCAGCTATCATTGGTGGAGTTATTGTTGGCTTCTTCTCCGGTTGCCCTCTTCAAGTAAGTGGACCAGCTGCAGGTTTGATTACATTAGTAGCTAAAGCTATTAATGAGCATGGTATTGAAAATTTAGGCATGATTGTTTTTCTAGCTGGTGGAATTCAATTAATATTCGGATATTTTCGAATTGGTCAAATCTTCAGAGCAGTAGCTCCAGCTATTATACAAGGAATGTTAACCGGAATCGGTATAGTAATTTTTGCAAGTCAGTTTCACTTAATGGTAGATGACAAACCACGTAGCTCAACCATCCAAAATTTAATTTCAATTCCAGAATCGATCATTAAAGGAATCATGCCTCCAGAAGGAGGAGAAACTTATCACCACTTAGCAGCAATTATAGGTTCTACATCCATGCTAATAATTATTTTATTTAATCTCTTGCCGAAAAAATTCAAACTTATTCCTTCTAGTTTAGTTGCTGTTATAGTAGGGATCTTCATAGCAAATTTCTATGAAATGCCGATTAACTTTATTCAAGTCCCTAACAACATCTTTTCAGATATTCATATCATTACCCATGCCCCTGACTTTAGTAAATTACTCGATAGTTCTTTTCTTTTTGCAGCTACGGTAATGGCATTCGTTGCAAGTGCTGAGACTTTACTAACAGCTACAGCTGTAGATCAAATGCACACCGGTAAGCGAACTAAATATAATCAAGAAATCTTCGCCCAAGGAATTGGAAATATAATAGCTGGAATACTTGGGGTTCTTCCGATCTCAGGAGTAATTGTCAGAAGTGCAACCAACGTCCAAACGGGTGCTAAAACTCGTTTCTCAACCATATCCCACGGAATATCAATCTTAATCTTCATATTAATATTCCCATATGCACTCTCATACATCCCTAAAGCATCTCTAGCAGCAATACTTGTATACACTGGCTACAAATTAATCAACTTCCGTGCGATGAAGACTCTTTTAAATTTTGGTTTTTCTGAACTAATTATTTACTTCATTACAGTCTTCGGTATCATCACCCATGGCTTACTTGAAGGTATTTTAATTGGTTTAATAGTTTCTGTAGCGAAACTTCTTTACCTAACTACACACCTTGAAGTAAAAATTAAAGAGAAAGAAGATCACATAAAAGTTGACCTTAAGGGAACAGCAAACTTCATTAACCTCCCTTCTCTAGCAGAAGAATTTGAAGAAATACCACAAAACCAAATTGTTAAAATCCACTTCGGTAAACTAAGTTACATTGATCACGCTTGTTTAGATTTTCTAATAAGCTGGGAAAGGCAATATGAAAAATTAGGGGGTAGAGTATTTTTAGAGTTACATACCCTCTCTGACAGACTTTCAAAATTCAAAAATCCAATCACTGAAGAAAAGAAAAAAATTAAAGAAGCTAGAATCGAAGAAGAAAAAAAATATTAGTAAAGATTAATTCTAAAGCACTTGCTATAAGCCTCCGGGAATGTTAAATTATTGTAAATAACATTTCTATAAATAACAAGTGCGTGAGGTAAAGTAATGATAAATCCAAATCATGGGTCTTGGTTAGCTCTGGCTAGCACTAATCAAACAAATATGTTAAATGCAAAAAAGAGTCTTAGAAAAAGAGTAGAAGAAGTAGCAAGAAAAGTAGGCGAAAATTTAAACAAAGAATTAGATGATATTGCAGATGCCCTATTTCCACGACCACAGGTTAAACCTGCGAGGATTCCAGCTAGAAGATGAAACATCTATTCTCCTAGCATAAAACACGACATAGGTACATTCATAACCTTCTCGTGGTAAATGCCATGTCCCCAGAAACCATCTTCCCCGAAGGCTTCACCGTGATCTGCTGTAATAATCACCATGGTGTTCTCTGGCAGAGCATTAAGCAAATGCTCTAACTGCTGGTCGCAGTATTCTGCTGCTTTGATTTGAGCCTGGTGTAACTTAGCACCGCGCTCTCGAAGTTCATCTAAATCTTCGACTGGAGGGAAATTCATTTCCCCACGAGCTTTGATGCCATATTCATCTCGATCTTCACCATAGTGCATATATGGTGAATGGGTTTCAATTAAATTCATAAAAGCGTAAAATGGTCTATCATTTAATTTCTTATTTAAGTTACTAGTCAGAAAATCAATCTGGTCCGGAAAAGACTGAACTCGCTTAAAGCTAAAGTCTTGGAAGTTTTTAACTAAAACATCTTTACTAAACCAGGAAGCAGCTGCAGAACCGACAGTATAGTAACCCAGCTGATTAAAACCATGAATAATATCCTGGTCACTTGCAGGTAAGACTAAGGTTTTCTCGTCGATAGCATCTTCTCTCGCTTCTCCAGATTTGCGCATGGTTACAAGCTGCTTATGAAATCGGTTTAAATAAGGTAGAGGTTCATATACTATAGGTAAAATTCCAGCAAAGAAAGAAATGTGTGAAGGCAGTGTATATGTTGCCGGAGCCCAAGCGCTATGAATCTTTGCATAAGAATCAAGAACAGGTGTCTTTGCACTAACTAAAGTATCATAACGACAAGAATCATAAACTATCCATAAATAATTCATTCGATCAGACTTTGAATTAACTTTTTTCAACTTCGAAATCTGCTTAGATTTGAAGGAAAGATTATCAATACCAAATCGAATTTTCTTTTTTATTTTCTTTAGAAGCTTTTGTAGCATTGATTTAAGAATAGCAAGACTTAACAAAACATAGAAAGATTAAAGAGAATTAAGTTTAATTCTCTTTATAAAGCTTGATTAATTTAGAAGAGAAAGCCAATGCTGACTTACTTGATTGGAAAGCTGAGCACCGAAAATTAGCCATAGCTAGCCGCAGGAACGAAATCTACATTTTCAGAAGCAACAATATCAAATGGATTTAAAGCTCTAAACAAATTAGCTGCTGCTTGTCTTAGATATTTAAAAGGTTGTTCATAAATTTTAACCATATTAGGTTTATGTTCAGCAGCTTGGGATCTAATAGCTAAAGTTCTACTTGCACTACTGATCATATATTGAACCGCAAGCATAATCTTACTAACCTGCTTAGGTACTTTACCATGGGTAAACCTCACAACATTATCCATAGCATTTTCAAGTGTGAATCCAAACCCAGAATGGTTTCTATCAGGATTATTACTTAGGAATTTATCGCCATCAGAAAGATAAGTCTGGAAGAATCTTCCGAGAAGAGCCATTGGGGTATTTTTAGTAATTTCCCCTAAGAAGGAAACCGCTCCTGTAGCAGAACTTAATATCCCTAAGATACCTGTATTTCTTAGCCATTCCATGGCTTCTTCATCATTAGGATTTTTAATTATCCGCTTAAGCTTATCAGTGTTTTGAACTAATTCACGGCAAGAGGTATCTACTAAATCTACAGCCTTATGAATCCCCTCAGCTAGATTTTCATAACTTGCATTTTTCATATGGAACACCTCTTCAAGTGTCTCAGCCATATTCGTAAGAAGAACTACGACACTTCTTCCTAGATAAATATCTTTTACTGGTCTAAATAAAGAGTTAAGTATATCTGCTCCACCAGCAACTATCCTCAATAAATCATTTCTTTTAGCAGACTTGATTATCTTCTCTAACGCACGGCTAATCAAATCAACCCTCGGAGCTTCATTTAAAATCTTTGCTGCTAAAGGAAACTTTTCAAGAAAGGGAGTCGCCATATACGCAGTAAGCACAGAGGAATTAATACGAGGAAAGAAAGTATTTTCTTCTTTTTTTGCAACTTTATCTAGAAAAGTATAAAACGATTTGGGTAGAGGCAAGTCCCTTCTTTTAGAAAGTTTAATTACAGAATCAAGTAAATTTTCACGCGGCAGCCCATCAATATCCCTCTTTAACGATTCAGGTTCTAGGCTGTCAAATAACTCAAGTTCATTTGCAGCTAAGAACAATTCCTCGTGGGCATTGGGATATTGGAAGTTATTTGATGTTTGGCTAGTCTTAGTAGTTTCCATTTATAAGCACAAACATGTATAGATAATTGTAATACAAATTAATATTTTTTGCGTATATTCGTAAATCTAGAGTAGAATTATATTCATGAAGAAAATTGCTAGTGTATTTTTAGTAGCTTTAACATTAACTAGTTTTAGCCCTGCATTTGCGGGTGGATATGCAACTTTAGAACCTGTTAACACTTCAGCTGAAACGATTAAAGAGCTTGAGTCTGAGCTTGATCACTTAAGTAGTAAGCTTAAAGCAGCTAACTCAAAATCAATGAAACTAGAAACTGAATATGAAAAGAAAATCGCATATTTGCAAGCTTTAATAGACACTCTAAAAGCTGAAAAAGGTAATTTAAGTGGTGATGTTTCAACTCTTACAACAGAACTTAATAACTTGAAAGCATTAAGAGATCAAGAATTAGCTGATAATGACTTTTTATTAGATAACTTCTTTAGCCCATTTATTACTGCACCTTTAGGTACAGTTCTCGGAGCAGTTCGAGGTGGAGTTTCTAAATCACTTGACCACTCTGAAGATTTCACTGATGCTATTGGCTCTGGCTTCTTTGCAAATCTTCTAGGTAGACCTACTGGATTTGTAACTGGATTAGTAACAGGTTTCGCATCTGGTGCTGCTAAAGGTTTAGTTGATGGTGTTGTAGTAGGTGTAAAAGAACCATTCTCTAAAGAGAGTATCAGCATGTCTGGTGACTATACTGACTTTGACTCATATAAAGTTTTAGGTTCTGACCCTAACTCAATCTAGTAACTGAAAAGCTAGAATTTGGGTATAATTAAGCTATGGATCAAACTATAAACAGTAATGACGCTGCTTACCAGGAGTTTGATGTTGAGGTATTAAAAGATCTTAACCTTGATCCTGAATATATAAAAAAACTTGAAATAATTGAAATAGGTGCCCTAAATGGTGAAATGATCGACAAGAGCGAGCATTTTGATGCTTTTTTCCCTAGTATTAAAGAGTTTCTCTATAAGGCTATCGAATACTCAAAAAAACCTAACAAAACCTTAGACATGGATTTTCTAAACTATGGAATCCAAGTCCAGGAAGAGTTAGGAATTGAAAAAGAAGCAATGGCAGCAATTCTGCCTTTCTATAACTCCTTAGACAGTAGGACTGGTAAAGATTGGCGTAATGTCTTTCCTATAACCCTTCTACCAGCGGTTTTAGGGGCAATGGGAGCTTGCTTAATCAATCCAAATTTAGTTACTAGCAAATATGGTAAAAGAGCAAATGAACTTGAAGCTAGAGTAGTAAAATCGCTTGCTAAAATTCTTGGGTACACTGATTTAGAAAAAGTTTCAGGCTTAGCGATCGAAGGTGGAACCAAAGGGAATATGTATGGTTATATACTTGGCTT
>CALBDR010000073.1 GCA_937927525.1 uncultured Candidatus Melainabacteria bacterium | reverse complement strand
TCTGTGAGCACAGTATACTGTAAAATTATGCAAGCTTATTCCTATATTTTTCGTATAAGTCTTTATGGTATTTTTCGAGATTCTTTTTATAGTACTCAAAAGTAAACTTACGCTTTTCTAGTAAGCTACCATTTGTATTTGGTGTTGATCTATTATACCAATCATTTTCGTTAAGCTGTAAACCAAGAATATCTCTTTTATACTTCAATGGTAACTGTACCACTTTTTGTAAAAAGTACCCAAGAGTTCTTTCTGCTTTGATTGGCTCATTATGATGAGAAAGATAGTCAGGTAGCCAATCTGTAAATGAATAGTATCTCTTCATTAAACTATATGTGCCAGCAGCAAAGCCATCGTATATCATTCGAGTACCTGCCCAGGTATCATGAGGCGCGCTTCCGCCGATGTCTTCTGATACTAATACTTTATCTTGTACTAAGTGTCTTTCTATATCAGTAAGGTATTTAGTATCAGGACGTGACCTAATGTAGTAATCGTACTCAGGTCCTGCTCGCTCAAAGGACATCTTAGCAAGGTATTCTATTCTCCCTAGAAGAAAAATAGGAAGAGGTTTCATAAAGTCAGTAAAAGCAATTTGATCGAGACCTGAGATAATCCACTTTCTTTCTAAAACTTTAAATCTATCAAAGATAGAACTGTTATCATCAACAGGTACTACACTCTTAACTCGGTCAAGACTTTTTGCATACGAAGTGTCCTCCCTATTCCATGTAGTAATAAAGATATCTACATCCGCGGTAGGAAAGGCAGTTGAAATAGTTTTGTAACAGTGCTTGAACGTTCTAAGTTCACCACTAAGACATAAAGCTATTCTCATATCAATAGACTTCGAAAGGTGTTTCTACTCTGATAGCACCGTGCACTGCGTTGCGTATAGAAGGCTTTTTAGCATCGCCTCTACAATGCCACCCGCTAGTGTTAGCGATTACTAATGTGTTTTGCTTTACCGTAATAGGAGTAAGTTCGTATCCCATTCTTTTTAAGTCATCGGGAAGAGCTCTTAACGATCCTTCCGCATGACCTTTATTGCGATTCTTATCCCAAGTATCAGTTACGATTTTAATTGACTCTTCATGCCAGAACTCTAACACTTCTTGAGTAAGTTGTACGCTATTCAAAGCATAGTTAAACGGTCCATTTTCTATAGTAACGGTTTCCGGAAAATACCAGTACTTAAGACACGGGAAGAATACATCGCTGTGACATACCTTTTGTATATCATTCATTCCAGGATTATTTTGAAGCCTCTGAATATAAGATGTTTGCAAGAAATGATCCTTTGCTTTTGCGTCCATAATTCTACGGTGGACTGCTCTAGCGCAGATAGAAAAGAGATCGCTTTCATATATTAAATGATAAAGACCCGGTGTATTATTTCTAGCTACGTTATTAAGAATCGAGTTTTGGGGCTGAATATTCTCTATAATAGGAAACGTTTCTATTTCTTTAAGTACACTATTTCTTTGTTCTTGAGTAAGATAGTTCTCGTATTTAACTA
>CALBDR010000072.1 GCA_937927525.1 uncultured Candidatus Melainabacteria bacterium | reverse complement strand
ATATTGACTATGCTGTTCACTACTATCTGACTAAAGTCATAAGACCCCAAATTGAAGAGCACGAAAGAATTATAGACGTTCCTATTAATTTTGCTTCTGGAGAGTCATGGGCTCAGATTCAGAAAAGAGGGTACATGAGGGACAAGCAAGGCAAACTACTACTACCCTTCGGTGCTTTAAGGCGTACGTCGATGATGGAAGATGATAGATTTGCTAAATTAGACGTAAATCAAGCCCCTCTAGAGCATAACATAATAATAAAGCAGCGAGAAGAGAGAAATTTTGACAATATACGAGATAGGCATAGTCAAACGACGAACTCACAACCAAATGAGGAGTATTATATCTCAGTAATGCCTGAATTCTATCGAATAGAATATGACTTAATTTTATACACTGCTTTTACTGATCAAATGAATAAGATAATTCTAGACATAATTCCTACCAGTAAGTTTATGTGGGGAGATTCTTTTCAATTTAGAACACTAGTTAACGATTTTTCATTCGAGACTATTAATCCTTCCAATTCTGAGAGATTAGTGAAAGCAAGTACAACTCTAACAGTAGACAGAAGACTGCAAAACGAATTCGAATTACGTAAATCTACCATACAAAAAGCTTATACTACTAAGAGGGTCGTATTTAGAACAGAGAGATCAAGCTTTGATTTTCACGTACAGTAAAAAGATTTTAGCTTAGCTTTGTTTGTATAATTTCAGCACTATTTATAAGTAAATAGAACTCTTACAATAAACAAAAATGGCTGAAAGATTCGTAAGTCCTGGCGTATTCACCAGGGAAAAAGACTTAAGCTTCCTTCCACAGGAAATTGCTGCAATTGGTGGAGCAGTAGTAGGGCCGACATTATACGGGCCAGCTTGGAGACCGACCACAATCTCAAACTATTCAGAATACCTAAGAACATTTGGAAATACTTTCATTAGTGGTTCCGGTCAGTATGCTAGAGAGTTTAAATACTTGACTAACTATACTGCCCAGGAATATCTAAGATATGGAGACAATTTAACAGTACTAAGAATTTTAAATCCCGGTGCTTCAATATCTTATTCTAATGTAGTTTCTTCTGGTTCCTATCATGGTGCTTTAAATGCAGGTTCTGGATCAACAGATTTTACAGCTTCTATATTTGGAGCTTCAGATGCATCATTTAAACTTCATTTACTTTCAGAAGGAAAGTGGGGAAATAGCGGTGATGTTACTGCCTCAATAAACGGTTTAGAAGATCCAGGCGCTACCCAATCAAACGGAGCATTAAGCAATCAATCTGGTTCAAGAGTAAACTACAGATGGGAAATTTCTGGAGTGAATAAAAGAAGAGGTACTTTTGATTTAATAATCAGAAGAGGAGATGATAGAACAGGACGTAAAGTTATTATGGAGACATATAACGACCTTTCTTTAGATCCTAATTCAACTAATTATATTTCTAGAGTAATCGGAGATCAGGTAATGACTTTAAGAGGAGGTCGAGAAAGAGGAGGAGGAAAGCCTTACTTGCAATTATCGGGTTCTTATCCGAACAGATCAAGAATTGTTAGAGTAGAAGTATTTAAGAATACATTAAATTTCCTTGACGCAAACGATGAAGTTAGAGATGCAGCCTTAACAGCTTCTTTACCAGCAGAAGTATCAGGTACTTTCTCTGGAGGTAGCGACGGACAGATTCAGCATCCAATGAACTTCTTTGATAAGATCGGCGGAGTAAGCTCTACAGTAAGTAATACTCAAGGATTTTTATTTGATTCTACCGGATCAAACGGTACTTCAGCTTATTACGATGCAATCGATATATTATCAAATGCAGAAGAGTACGATATTAATACTTTATTTTTACC
>CALBDR010000071.1 GCA_937927525.1 uncultured Candidatus Melainabacteria bacterium | reverse complement strand
CAAAAATATAGTATATACATCTACTACTTTAACCTGTAAGAATAGACTCCAGGTTCAAAACGATAAAGAAGAGCCTTTATTTTCAGTTAGAGAATTTGAAGAAATAGACCTTTCAGACAATCTTCAAAAAGGTGCTTTCGTAGAAATGCCTATACTAACTATTAATGAGCTTGAATCTATTCAAAATCCAGATTTATCCTCCAATAAGGTGACTGCGGAAGCATACTTGGACACAGGTTCTGGAATAAGAAAGGTTTTCTATGATACTTTTGATAATGAGTGGAAATATATGCATGACTTATCCGTAGTATTTCCATAAAAACCATTAATGTATAATAATAATAATCTTTATGATAAGGAGATCTAAATGATAGGAAGTATATTAACATCACATAAACAAATACTTAAGGGTAATCCTGTATCTACCTTGGTTTTGCAATCCCCAGATTTAAGTAAATGGGTATTCCAGGTTACTGAAAATGGAGAACTTAGAGGCTTTTCTGGAGCTGCAGGTATACTTACCGATGTAAAAGTTTCTGGCGGTTCAGACGTTTCTGGAGAAGCAGGGTTTGCCGTTACAAATAATGGAGAACTTGTAGTTGAAAACGGAGTAGATCTTTCTAGTACAGCCACTTTGGATGATAATTTTAGAATGAGAAGCGTGGATGGATCTTCTATTTATAAGTTAACGGTTTCTTCTGACGATGAAATTGTTTTAGAAGAGGTTTAATATGGCGATAAGAACTATGGTGGGCAAGCAAGAGGAGTCTCAAGAAGAAAGACCTATGCAATTAAGGTCTGTAGACCCCTCTTCACCCGAACAAGATCAACTGTGGCTTAACACTACCGAAAAAAGAATTAAATTCTACGATGGGTCTTCTATCCAGCCAACTGTTTCAACTGTTCCTAACGAATCTGTCAGGACAGAAACAGGCAATTATTCTATTCAGCCAAGTGACGGCGTAATTTTAGGGGACGCTACTGGCGGCGACATAACACTTTCTCTGCCTGCTGCTGCTTTAAACGAAGGTAAAAAATATATTATAAGTAAGTTAGATACCTCTTCTAACTCAGTAATTATAGACCCTAACTCTTCCGAGCTTATAGACGGTAGGTCTACAATTAGCTTAAATAGATCTCTACAATCTATACATATAATTAGTGATGGAAGCGCTTGGAGAATTATATCTTCTAACCTGGCTAGGTATGCAAAACATACTCTATCGGCAGCGGTTAGTGTAAACGGAGCTATGGCTGATTTAACTTTTAATAACTTGGAAGTCGGAAGATCTTATAGAGTTTACGGAGCTATTTCGTTTAAAACTGACGGAAGTTCGGGCGCTGAGTTTCAAGTTGAAGTTAAAGACGGAAGTACTGTGTTGGCTACTATACCTTACTCAGATGATCTAGGTGCCGCAGCTACTTCTGTTGGAGGCTTTGACATAGTTTTTGAAGCCGCAAATACTACTGTAACTTTTGAAATAACTAACAT
>CALBDR010000070.1 GCA_937927525.1 uncultured Candidatus Melainabacteria bacterium | reverse complement strand
AGGGTACTTATGTATTTGCTTTTGGCTCAAGAGCCAACTGGACAGCTAAGCAAAGCTCTGATTTAGATTTAGCTATAGATAGCTTTGGAGAAAAGATGGATAGAAAAGTTAAAGCTAATCTTGAGGATGCTTTTGAAGAGTGTGATCTTCCATACACTGTGGATGTTGTTGATTATAATTCTATCTCTGATAGTTTTAGAGAGGTTATTAAGGATGACATGGTTAGGGTGCTTTGGGATTGGAGTCTGACTCTCCTAGAGGATCTTATATCAGATGAAATATGTAGAGGAATCACTCCCAAATATACAGACAAAGAAAACTTATTTGCCTGGGTCATTAATCAGAAATGTATTCGTGACAATAAGGTTAATATTAAATTAGCAAGAAAAAATGATCTATCAATTCGAAAAGTTTCAACAGTAAAACTTTTGCAAGATTATGATGTTCTTGTAAATTCAACTGGTGTTGGAACACTTGGAAGAGTAGCCCAGTTTAAATTAAAAGATGCGCACCCGTGTACAGTTGACTCTCATGTCACGATAATTAGACCTAACCAAGATATTATTGATCCAATTTACCTAGGGTATTTAATTAAAGCTAAGCAAAGCGAAATTGAATATCTTGGTGAAGGTTCGACTGGTCAAACTGAGTTATCCAGAGAAAATCTTAAATCACTGAGTATTTTACACACTAAGAATAGATCTGAACAAAAACGAATCGCAGAGATTCTTTCATCCTTAGATGACAAAATAGAAATCAATAAACAAATAAACCAAACTCTTGAAGAAATGGCGCAAACACTTTTTAGACAATGGTTTGATAACTATGAGTCAAAAGCATATAAATTTTATTCACTTGACGAATTAGTTAGTCAATTAAAGCCCGGAACTAACTATCAACCAAAAAGAGTTGAAAAAGGAATACCATTTTTAAATGTTAGAAATTTATCAAATGGTTTTATAGATGATTCAGATTTTAAATTTATCACAGAAGAAGAGTATAAACGAGTTCATAAGTCTTGGCAACCAGAAGAACATGATATATTGATTTCAAGAATAGGTACTCTAGGCTTAGTCGCAACAATTAGAAAAGAAGATTTACCAATAGCAGTACACTATAACATGATAAATTTAAAGGCTAAAAGGACTAGCTTTCAATTTTTGTATTATTTATTAAAGTCTGAATACTTTCAAATAGAGTATGACACAGTAAAAAGAGCAAGCGTACAAGAATATGTAGCCATTGATGATGCAAAAAATATACAAATTCCATTATTTAAAGATAATAATGAGTTTTTAAACTTTGAAAAACAATTCATTCCTTTATTTGATAAAACAGAAAAAAACTTTAACCAAATAAAAACTCTTGAAAATATGAGAGATACACTTTTACCTAAGCTTATGAGTGGGGAAGTTAGGGTGAAATTGTGAAAATTAAAAATTTAATATTTTCAAAAATACCTATTGGATATGTTGTAATGTTTCTTAGAAGCTTTGCATTTATCCTCATAATTATCACAACTTCGTTAATTTTTATTGACTGGGGAAAAAATACAACTTTAATTGCTTCATTAGGTATATTGATTTCTGCATTATTAGCTTCTTATTCTATGATTTTAAATATCGATACAACTGTAAATTTAAAAAATAGAGAAATATCTAACCAAGTTAGAAATACATTTTTTCAATTATGCCTACTCAAAATGAGATTAATTTCCTTGAATAATGAAAAAAGCAGGGAAAGAATGACATTTGCTGACGTAGACCGTATTTTTGATAGTTTTGATGATATATATGAGATTTTAAAGGAACTGCAAAGTGAAAACATTGTTTCTATATCTCATAATGATATGCTTACAGATATACACATGCTGTTTTTACAGTTAAGTACATTTAAAACTCACTTAAAAGTTATAAGAAGAAATTTAAGAAGACCGGAACCACAAAATGACAATACTGCTAAATATCCAAATCCTTTAAATAGTGTTGATTTTAAAATTGATGAAATGATTGAGAGATTGACAAATATTTTAACTTATCTCAGAGATGGATATAATAAAGATTTTCAAAAAGATGGAAAAGGGATTGGTATTCAACTAAAGAACTTAAGGATTCTTTTCTTACAAAAAGTGGAAAGACAATTACTGAAATAGGTTTAGAAAAATCATCTACAAAACTATTTCCTGCTAATTCTATTTTGATGGCAATCTATGCCGCTCCCACAGTGGGAAGACTGGGAATTTTAACAAAAGAAGCGTGTTTTAATCAGGCTGCCGTAGGTTGTGTTTCTGATCCAGAAATATTTGGCTATGAGTATTTATTTCTTGCATTACAATCAAAGAGAGATCTTATTAATTCACTTTCAAATGGTGCTGCTCAGCAGAATATTAGTGTTCAGATTGTTAAAGAGTTAATGATTTTATGTGCTCCAAAATACTTAAATGATTCATTCAAGAAGATAATTAAAGATTTATTCAATATAATTAAAGGTAATTTAGATGAAATTGAAATACTTTCTTTAAAAAAAAATATTCTTCAAGAAAATCTTATTTCAGGAAATTTAATAATTAAATGTCAGATTTAAATCCTATTGATAAAAAATTTTTAAATAAATTATTTAATGAAAGAGGCTATATTTTAGATTTTTCCAATGCTACCTTTGCTGATTTTTTTGAGTTCTATGGAGTCAATATTGATGATGAAGAAGTTTACAAAGGTTCTAAAGGTGCCCGTTTTAATAAATTTTTAGAAATTGAGACTAATCATTGTGTGGCTAAGATTCTTGAAGCTCTATTTCAGCATAAATGTGATCTTTTATTAAATACCTCTGAATCTATTTCTCAGTATATTGATAGATTTGAGGGAATTATTCATAAATTACAATCAAATCCATGTGCAAATATAAATACTTTAAAGAATATTTCTCATGTTTATATTCAAGAAAATATAAACAAATGTAACGAAAAAATTAATGCTAAAGATTATTCAGGCGCAATAACTAATTCTAGATCACTCTTAGAGCATGTCTTGGAATATATTTACCGAGAGATTACAGGAAAAGATTTTAATACTGATAAGTTGCCTAAAAAGTATAAAGCATTATCGCAAAAATTAAATCTAGATCCAGCTCATATTGATGAAAAAATATCAACAGAAGAATTGAAACAAATTATGAGTGGTTTTAATTCAGTTTTATCTGGGCTAGCATGTTTTAGCAATGATTGGGCGGATAGACATGCAAGAAAATTTGATCCAAAAATGCATCATGCTCAACTTGCCGTAAACTCTGCTTTTACACTTTGTGAGTTCCTTTTAAGTTCATATGAATATCAAAGAAAATAAAATATATTTATTGTTTCCCATAATCTTTAATATGAAATATTAACCAACTAGGTAAATAAAAAAATGCTATAGTAAAAACAAATAAAATTAACCTTATAGGTTAATTTTATTCGAATAAAGGGAATGAAGATATCATATAAAACCAAAAAGCTTGAAAAGCTCTTGTCTGATTTTTCAGCCCTTCGTAAAAAATATGGAGAAGAAATTGCTAGGAAAATAGACCAAAGGTTGTCTGAGCTTGCAGCGGCTGATAATTTATCTGGTCTTCCACGTTCAGCTAGGGCTCATCCACTTCAACCGAAGAGTGAAGCTAGATTCTCAGTTGATCTTTCTAAGCATAAACATCCTACCAGACTTCTTTTTTATGCTGATGAAGAGTTTGACTTAGAAGACTATTCTTCGATAAAAGCAGTTACAATCGAGAGTGTCTCAAAAACCCACTCATAAACTTGGAGCTAAAAATGAAAGAAAACACATATCTATCAAAAAATCCCACTCATCCAGGTTTAACGCTAGATGAGGAGCTTGAATATATTGGTATCTCTCAATCAGAACTCTCTGTTAGAACAGGATTAACAGAAAAACATATAAGTAATATCATTCGTGCTAAAGCTTCCATTAGTCCAGATACAGCCCTTAAATTAGAGAAAGTTCTAAATTTAAAAGCATCATTTTGGTTAACTTACCAAAGAAATTATGATGAATCAATAGCAAGAATTAAAGCAGAAGAGGAATTAGATAAGGAAATTATATTACTTAGTAAATTTAAAGATACCTATAATGAACTTAAAAAAATTGCAATTCTCCCTAAACTTAGATGGAATAAGAAAAATTTTTTGGGAATTATTAAAAATTTACATAATTTCTTTGGTATAGACTCTCTTGCATATATCGAAGAAAGTAATATCTCAGCTGCTTTTAGAAAATATAAACGTGCTAAGCAAAATAATTACACAATAGCAGCATGGTTAAGGTTAGGGCAGATTAAAGCGCAAACAGTCGAAACAAATGCTTTTGATGAAAAGAAATTAAAAGATTCGCTGTCTGAAATTAAAAAACTTTCTCTTCTTGATTGTGAACTTCAAATTTTTAAAAAATTAGAAAAACTACTTAAAGAGCTTGGTATAGTTTTAGTCTGTTTACCAAATTTGAAAAATACCCACTCACAAGGAGCTTGCATGTGGCTTAGAAAAGATAAAGCCGTAATTATTCTTAAAACTCGCAAACAAAGTTTTGATAAATTTTGGTTTAATCTCTTTCATGAAATAGCCCATTTATTAAAACATAGCTCTAAAAAAACATTCTTGGATTTGGAGGATGATCACGATTCTCCAGAAGAGAAGGAAGCAGATGATTTTGCTCAAAAACTTTTACTCCCTAATTTCAGCTACTCAAGTCCTAAAAAATTGAATGAAGATGACTTATCTTTGATAGCTAAAGAAAATAATGTAACCATAGATATTGTCGCTGGAAGACTTGCGCATTTGACAGGTGCTTATTCTTACTACAGAAAATTTATCAAAACTATAGATTATCAAAATATTGATACAATTTCTGTAAATAGGGAATAAATTTTCTAGAACTATAGTAATGCCATAAACATTTATTTACAATTTCTTTGTATAATTATTATTAAGGGTTACTGCGGAGCGGGGACCCTTTTTTTATGGAAATACTTCATATTTCCCGTTTCTTAATTTTGATTTTACAGTATTAAATGATATTTCATTTCCTTGCCTTGGTTTTTTGCCTAAAAAGTGTCTCCCTATAGGTGTAACTATTAAATCAGCTAACTGCAAACCACTATCATTTGCTGATTTATCAATTAATTTAAATTCAGTAATTCTTTTTTTTATTTCTTTGGGTTTAATGAATTTTGTACCTCGAATTTTTATGTTATTGGATCAGGCTTACTTTCAAAATCATTGTACTTCTTGGAAAAGCTGTATTTATCAATTACTCTTGGGATTATGACAAAATCACTTTCCGAGATTAATTTGTTCATTTGTGTGTAAAAATTATTTCTAAACTCTTGATCATTAAACATTAAATTTAGTTGATCTTTCGATTTATTAGGTCTGGTTATTTCACTTGTATGAATAATAAATTCCTTTGTTCCAAATAAATTTGTTTTTAATTGCTTGAATTTCATATCAAAATCTTTATAAGCATTAGAACTCTTAAAGCAAACAGCAGCTAAAACAAATGTATTATAAATATTATCC
>CALBDR010000069.1 GCA_937927525.1 uncultured Candidatus Melainabacteria bacterium | reverse complement strand
CCTATAACACTCTTTATCATTCCATGATTGCTTTTGCTGCCGTAACTACTATGATAGTTATATTATTTTTCACTAAAAATATGAAAGCTTATATAGATTTCATTACTATAGTTTCTTTTCTCTGCGCACCTGTCTTTGCTTTTATTAACTATAGAGTTATTTTTAAAACGGATTTTCCTGAGAACTATCAACCTGGGCGATTAAATCGTAGCCTTGCGAAGCTTGGTTTAGTTTTTTTGATTCTTTTTAGTTTGGTCTTTGTTTGGTTTAGGATTTTTAATTAAAAAGAATTAAAGCCCCCAGCCCCCTGCCAGCTCCAGATTCTGTCCAGTAATATAATTACTCTGAACTAAAAAGAAAACAGCATCCACCGCTTCATCTAAAGTAGCCAAGCGCCCTAAGGGCATCTTCGGCATAAACTTATCAGTGACTGTATTTTCCATATAACCTGGAGAGAGCATATTAATTAAAACTCCGTGTGGAGCTTCTTCCTTCGCCATACCTCGTGTCAAAACCAGTAAACCTGTCTTTGCAGCTTGGTAAGCAGTTACATTGACACTAGGGTCAAGTTTTTCCATGCTTGCATAACCTATATTCAAAATTCTACCTCGTGATTCTCTGAGATAAGGAAGTGCTCTTTGGGAAAGATAGAAAGCAGAGTTTAGGTTAGAGTCAATCATCTCACGCCATTCAGCAAAGCTGAATTGGCTAATAGGTTTATTTATATAGTTCCCGACATTATTTACTAATAAATCAATAGAACCATATCTTTCGACGATATCCTTCACTAGACGGCTAGAAGCTTCAGGATCTTTAAGATCATAATTCCGACTTCTAATAATCTCAGGTGTCTGATAGCCTATCTCACTTAGCCTTTCTGTAAGAGCCCTACCTAAGCCAACATTGTTACCGGTAACTATAGCGATCTTATTCTGCATCAAAGCTAATTTTAACCCAATCTTTCTTATGCCTATCGAAATAAACAAAATCTTGTTTGCCATCGAAGGATCTAAGTCTTAAACAGGGGGAATTAACTTTTTCAAAAGAACGGCCAGTATCTAAATCAAGTGGATATTTCCCACCGTTCACTAATTCTAAGTATGTTCTTTCAAAAGAATCTTTAAAAAGTAGTTTCTTCTCATTAACAATCACAAAAGACTTTTCATGATTTTTTTTATTCACAGCTACAACAGCATAGTCATAGTTACCATCTAAATCAAAATCTTTTTTTATATACTTAAGTGTTTTACCACCTGAAAGGTGCTCTAAATCAGATCGAACATAATTATAATAATTACGCAAATCTGCTTGAGACTTACGGGTAAGGGATTCTTTTTTCTTATCACTTATATCATATGGAAAAATATCCTCAACTCTCGCTAAAACAAACTCACCATCTAAATGCTTACTTAAAATTTCTTCAATCTCAACAAATTTTTCGGACTTCTTCTCTTCAGGATCATATTCGAGAAGCAAAACTTGCTCACCTTGATGCATAGCTTTAAACTTCTTAGCACTTAAGTTTAAAGGAATAAGCGAAAAAGCAAAAATTAAAGCATAGCGCAAGCAATGTTTCATCTATATACTATTCTATCAATTTGCAGTGAATTTGAGTATCGACCAGCAGTTCACTTCCTGAACTGCACGATAAAAGAACGATCCGTTCACAAAAAAATGACAGTGCTGCGCTTACAATTCACACGCGAAAGCTTTTTATTAGAACTAACTAACCGCTACTTTTTCAGTAAAAACCCCAAAATTCATAAATTTTTCAGATCTTTGAGCCTTAACTTTAGCTGGGCTTAGTTTCAAAAGTTCTTTTAATTCTTCAACTAGTGCAAGCTTAAGATTAGTAGCTATCAGATCCCAGTCCTTGTGGGCTCCACCTTTAGGC
>CALBDR010000068.1 GCA_937927525.1 uncultured Candidatus Melainabacteria bacterium | reverse complement strand
CCAAGATCTGGATATTAACAAAACCAATTTCAGCAAGTGTTCTAGCAGTAAGCATTCCAGCAGGTCCAGCACCTAGGATTAATATTTCAGTAGAGAGAAATTTTTTATCAGTAGTGTAATTAAGCAAGCCTCTCATAGCTTTCACTATGCCTTTTTGAAAGACTCTAGCAGTACCGAAGCCAGCTGTCTGCCTTTCTTCATAATCTTTCTCAAAGTCAGGGTCTAAACTTTTAGATTTAACGATAGCCTTAATTATTTTTTTATGCTCTTCACTGCTTCCTGTATAAGGTTTAAACAGTCTATCTCCTAGCTTCAAAAAATCTTGAAAACCCATACTATAAAAATCAAGACTAAGCCTAAAATAAGCTTTCATCATATCCACAGAACCATTGTGGTCACCTGAATTTATGGAATCATCAATCCCTTTAATTAATAAATTTTGAATTAAAGCACTTAGACTGTTATCCTCAATTAGCTTTATTACCGTAGCTTCTGAATAGTCCTTAGACTTAAGTAAAGACGCTGTAGCTGCAAGTGCACGATTCAAGTTTATTTCATTTTCAGAAAAATCATCATCAAAATCTTTTTCATATTGGGGTCTAGCTAAAAGGTATTCGATTGCAGTTAATAAAGAATTACCAGACTTATCGAGCATAAATTCATCTGGAAGAGGTTTATTTTTCATTACTCTTGCTTTTGGTCTAGTTCCTGTGAGTAACATCGTAAGAAAATTTTAACATTTCAGATTAACCCGGTAAAAATATTGCACGAAATGCATTTCTAACGAAATTAACAACACAAATATGAACTCCATACAAAATTAAGATATTTTTTTATCTGATGTGGAATGCTATTAAAGGAGGTATTTAATCATGGATACACTGGTACTAGCTACCCAATACATGTTCTGGGTAGGCTTTGTAGGTATGGCTGCAGGCACATTATATTTTTTAGTTGAACGAGATTCGCTCCCTGAAAAGTATAGGTCCACTGCAACAGTTGCTGCATTAGTAACATTTGTTGCAGCTATTCACTACCAAGCAATGAAACACTATGTAGGAACTGACGGTTCTATTGATACATTACTAACCTTCCCTACTGAAATCAGATATATAGACTGGTTAGTAACTACACCACTTCTACTTGTAAAATTCCCATCTCTACTTAGATTAGGAAAAGATGAAGGAAAAAGACTACTCAAAAATTTGGTTTTAGCAGATATTCTTATGATTGTTTCTGGTTATGTCGGTGAGACATCCATCAACAATGCAGGAGCTGCAACTCAAATCGGATGGGTAGCATTCTTAATCAGTATGCTCGCCTGGGTTTATATTCTAGGTGTTCTCTTCACAGAAGTGACTGAAAGTGCTAAAGCAGCACCGAAATCGATTTGTGAAGGCTTACTGAGTATGAGATCCTTCATTTTCATAGGTTGGGCTATATACCCAATCGGCTACTTCTTAACTCTAACTAGTTCAGGTGGAGAAGCAGCTCAGATAACGATTGTTCTTAGAGAATTAATCTATAATATTGCTGACTTAATCAACAAGGTTGGATTTGGATTAGTTGCAGTACTCGCTGTAAAAGCAGCAAGCAATGCTAAAGAGATTTAGATCTTATCATCGTTGGTTTTTCATTTTATCAACGATAATTACTATATCTTTTTCAAGAACTGAGTTACTATCCAACCTATATGTACAAATAATCTTAACAGTCATATCTGTATCGATTTTTGGAATACCACATGGAACGTTTGATTTCGAGTTAATAAAATCAAACAAACTAATTTCAAACTTCTTTAAATCAAGTAATAGATTTGGATTCTCATATTTAGTTCTTGCAGCACTCCTAGCTCTAATATGGTTAGGAGTGCCTTCATTTGCTTTAAGTTTTTTCTTATTAACATCAGTCTATCATTGGGGAGAAAGCGATGCTAGAGCGCCTGAAAATTCTTCTTGTTTAGAATTAGTAAGATATCTAATCGAGTTTTCCTTTTATGGAACAGCTTTAATTTCATTATCAAGTGTATTTCATAGAGAGATATTAATAAATCTTTTTTCGATACTCAGTAATCAGGCTACAGCTACAAATTTAGTAAATATACTTAATAGTCTCAGTCATTTAATAATATTTTTTTCATTTCTTCTTCTTAACTATTATTCATTCAGAGCTAAAATCAACAAAGCTTTAGAGATTTTATTAGTTACATTAGCGATGCTTTACTGTGAACCACTTATAGGTTTTATTATTTATTTTTGTTTTCTTCACTCACCGAAACATATTTTAGATTTTTTTGAGAAAGGTGATGTCCCTAAAAAATTTTTCACTAAGCTTTTAATAGGGACTATAGTTTCACTTATCTTTATGTTTCTAATCTTCCTTTACATAAATGGTTTAAGTGTTGATGATATAAATTTACAAATTTTCAAAGTAGTATTTATTAGTCTTGCTGGACTTACCATTCCACATGTAATTTTTGTTAGACTTTGGCATTTAAGACTGAATTCCTCACTTAGCATCAACTAGACTAAAAGATATAATCGAGCTGGGTACTATATATATATGCTTACAAGTTTAACTATCATAGTTTCAACTTCATTATTAATTGCATTTGTCTATTCGATATTAAAGGCTGACACTCGTGACCTAGAGGCAAATCTAGTAAAAGTCAGTTCATTAAAAAAAGAAAACTTTATAGCTCTATCGATATTTTTGATTCTCTTTCTAGGGTTAGTCTATAACAGCTTGAGCTTTACAAAAGTTTGCCCTCATATACTAAGTTTTCATGGAATTAGTACAACTTCAGAAATTTGCCCAGTAGTAAGTTCTATAACAGAAACTGAGATAAAACAAGTGCAAGATTAGTTATGCAACAAACATGGTCAAATTTAATTTTCATACATCAAGAGGTAGACCCTAAGAGTTTAATGAAAATAATTCCTGAACCACTTGAGCTTGATCTCTATGATGGTAAAGCTTATATAAGCTTCGTTCCATTTAAAATGAAAGATATTAAAATCTTTAACATTCCTCTTATCCCTTATTTCTCTTCAATACTTGAATTTAATTTAAGAACATATATTAACTTTAAAGGACAAAAAGCTGTTTACTTTTTTAGTTTAGATGCTAATAAAAGCTTACACATAGAACTTGCAAGATTATTTTTCAAATTAAACTATCTAAAAGCTGACATAAACTATCTACCCTCAAAATCTATCGAATGCATCAGGTATGATACTAGAGATTGTGAGGTGAAGTTTAATGCTAAATTCACTGTAGATCATAAAGTTGAAGATCAAAGTAATTTGTCAAAATGGCTTACAGAAAGATATTCTTACCTGGAATCCAAATCAGGGAAAGTATACCAAGGCAAGCTTGAACATTCACCATGGAAGCTTAAAAAAGTTAATTTAGAAAGTATTGAAGAAAACTACCTTGAAAAGTATAAAATACAAGCTATATCTGAAAAATATCTATGTCACTTCGCAAAGGAATTAAAAGTTAATGTTAAAAGCTTTATAAAGGTATAATCAAAAAATGGAAAAGTTTTTTAGAAATTTAGATGTAACTTATACTGGGCTCTTCTTCATATTCGCTGGTTTATCTCACTTTCTCTTTACTGATTTACTAGCTTCAGTTGTGCCTAAGATTTTCCCGATGAAAGTTTTATTAGTCTATCTTACTGGTATAGCTGAAATAATTTTAGGTTCTTTATTTTTATTTGTAAGTTTTAGGAAAATTGCTGTTATGGCTTTGACTTTTTTAGTTACAGTTTTTCTTTCTGTACATATTGAAATGTTACTTGATTATAAAGTGTATGTTGATACCTATAAATTAGATTTGATCACTGATCAACCAGTAGTTTTCTTTATAGCAAGAATTTTTGTTCAAGTTTTACTAATACTATGGATGTTTAGGTTTTGGTATTCTGCAGATAAAAACTGAAGCTTATTATAAAGGGAGT
>CALBDR010000067.1 GCA_937927525.1 uncultured Candidatus Melainabacteria bacterium | reverse complement strand
GATTTGATATTATTGGTAAATTGTAAGTCTATTATTATTTTTTCATCTGCCATATCGAACCCATTAATGTATATGCTATTAAGAAAGGATAAAGTAATATAATAAGGAAAGGAGTTAATAAAAGCCCGATAGGACTCATTATATAATCAAATATGTCTAATTCTTTGGTGCTGCGCCTTGATACTCGCTTAGCATCTTCAATGCTACCAATTTCATCATTTCTAAGTAGTCCATTTCGACTAGGTAAAGATATTCGGTTGTGTTGTCTGCTAAATACCATACATTTCCTAAATATTCCCATTTTTCTATTGTTAGCTCTCTTTTGTCTGGTATTTTCCATTTATTTTCTTTTAGTTTTTTTTCTGACTTTTTAGCTTCAATACTAGCTAATTTAAATATCTTATTATGCTCAATAAAAGAATGTACTTGTTCTAATTTAGCATTGATAAGTTGCACGAAAGGTATTAACTTCTTTTTTAACCTCAATATAGTCTAATTCTAAAACCTCTTTATAATCAACTTCTTTAATCATTGAATAAGCTTTACAATTAAATTCAACTAATTCATCTTTTCTTTTTTTATCTAACTTTACATTAGCACTTAAATTCAATAAAGTTGCAACTGAATTAATTAAAGAGTCATTTCTTTCATCTTCTTTTGATAGATTTGTTATAAGTCCTAATAAATCGCCTGATCCTTGAGCTAATTCGTTAAGCTCTTTATCGGGGTTATATTTATCTACCAATTTGTTAAATTCGTTCAAAAATTTAGCACTAATTACTTTTGTTTTTTCTACTTTTGCCATTTTTATACCTTTAAAAAAAAATAAGGGGCTGGTTAAACCCCTATTAATTAACCATTTTGTACAAATACTTCTTTACCATAAGAGTCTTGGCTTATTGATAAATCACTAGAACCCGTTACATTAAAGTCTGCATCAATAACAACTGAGCTTAATACATAGTCAGTTGCTGCTGGTACTGCTGTTAATGTTACTGTGTAACCTGATGTAGTATTTGCAGATTTAGAAGTTTGTTGAACTCCAACTAATGTTTGGAATCCTGTTAACTTTCTATCTCCTGAAATAACGCCACCTTGATGAATTGCTATTAAATCAGTTGCATCCGCTGGGATTGTTACATTCTTACTTGTAGATGCGTCAGTATAAGTGATTGTTTCACTTGTTACTTCCTCAGATACGGTGTAAGTCTCTTTAAATGTTAAAAATGCTGCGTTATCTATGATTGACTCTAGCTCAATTGCTAAGTCACCTGTAGCTACATCGCCTGTGAAGTTTTCACTTGTATTTCTGTCAAAAGTGAATACTAAAGTGTCTAATCCTGTTCCAGTAGTTGTATATACATTGACTAGATTACCAGAACCTGACGCTGCTTTTGCAATTTTTACTGCCATTATTCAAATTCCTTTAATTTATTAATAGTTTCTACATATTTTTTTCTGTAATATTCATATTGAAATAGCTCATAATTATCTTCAAACAGTTTTAAATTTCTTCTTAGCTTATTTAAAATACCTTCATTATCTGTAAAATATCCATAATGATTAATTCTTAAAGCTGTATTAACTGCTTTTTTATTATGCTTATCTAAATCAATATCAATAGTTTCGTGAACCGCCCCCCAGTATTTATATCCAGTTTTGAATATCCTATTAGAGCGAGTGTTAATTAATTCATAATCTTGAGTCATTGATATTACCGAAACCGTAAAAGCCTCAATATCTTGATTGTTTTCTAATAACTGTTTTAATTCATCCCAATGTCTAAAGTCCTCATCGGTATCTAATTGCATGGTATATAAACCGTCTGCATGTTGACAAGTCATATTACGGACCTTAGCAAAAGAGAATTTATCCCACCCGATTGTTATTAATTTGCTCCCATTTTCTGATACATCTACTTTAGAATGATAAGAGTCACTTTTTCCATTAACTCCTATTACTAATTGTACCCAATCTGGAAAGTTCATTATTATCTCATTTGGATCTTGAGTTATTATACAAACAGATAATAAAGGTTCAGGTTTTAACCTCTGTTTTTCTCGGTCTTTCAAAGTTTTCCATACATCAATTTTTGCACTCAAAATCTAGTCTTAAAGTTTGTTCATTAGAGCCAACTCTAGCTATAGGAGTTGTGCCTATATAATAAAGTGTTTTATATTCCGATAAATCGTCTTGAAAAGTATAACCGGATAAACCTCTAGCCAATTCCCTAGCATTTTGAATAACATCATCAATACTTGTTATGTAAATAGCTATTTTTTCAACTTCATTTTGGTGATCTCCATCCATTAATTGTATTTCTGGAGTTTCACCTTCATAAACTATAGCTATTTCATCATGACCAATACCTTTATTGGCCTCAATGTCTTCAAAGTCATAACCTATATAATTAGTTACCTTAAGCTCTGAAATGCTCTCTAAGGTTGCTATACGGCTTTTAATTTGCGATAAAGTTGTCATATTGCCTCAAAAAATGCTTTTCTTAATGCTTCTCTTTCTTTTCTGCCTTGATTTGTGTTAGGATCAGCTAAACCCCATATTTTACGTGATCTTTTACTGTATGATCTGCCATTGCGGGCTTTTCCTTTAGTGCTTTCTAACCATTTAGCTTTATTTTTAGCTAAGTTATCTTTCAAAACTAAGATTAGTTTACCCTGGCTTATAACCCAGCCCATTTTACCAAAGAAATGACCAGTTAATCGTCCATGATTAGGTACTGATTTTGCTCTAAATTGCGAGTCTCGTGGTCCTCTTGGAAATCTCCACTTTCCTCTTATCATATTTAGTTTAGCTTGCCTATAATTTCTTGTTAAAGCTGGTATTCTCTTACCTTCTCTGTCAATACCTCTACGAGTCCTATCTCTAATTAATCTTATTGCCTCTTTACCTACGGCTTGCAAGCCTTTGATTTTAGTCTCAATAGTTAAATTATTAGATATAGACTCTAAGCTTTGAGTCATTCTATTTAAGTCTAGGTTATTAATTTTAATTGCCATTTTAAGCTCTTATAATATCATCAAAACCAGAATTAGTATTATTTGAGTCTTTTATTCTTTGCCATGAATTTACTTCTTGAGTGTAAAGTCTTTCAAAAGTCTTTGTTCTTTCATAGTCTTTTGTACCTAACTCCCCACCCCTTTCAAAGAATATATAAAATAGTTGTCTTAAAGCTAAAGCCCTTTCAAATTCAGTTTGATAAGTGCTGCTTAAAGTGTCTATTCTATCGTCTTTATCTGTTTTATTTTCAAGTCTAAAATGTCTAATTATATCAGTTTTCAAATCCACCTTTGCAATATCTTTTTTTATTGTTTCAATAGATGGATATGAAGTAGCATTTAACATCACTTCATCAAAGGCTCTCATATAATTAGAGTCGGCTTCTAATGAACTAAACATTTATTTTTGTCCTGTAATTGATTGGTCTAATGTAACAGTACCACTTGAAACAGTAGTAATATTAACAAGTCTTAATTTATCTCCAGTTACAAGTAATGAATCTGGATTTTTAATTGTGATTTGTCCATATTCTGCCCCTGTAGAGTCATCATCCAATACAGTTACCCATTGATCTCCAATATATGCTTGTACATCTGTTTTTACATATCCTGAACCAGTCAAGTAAGTTTCAAGATATACATAGTGATAACGATCTAATTCAATATCTAAATCGTAAGTGCTTGTATCAGTTGTTGAATACCATGAGTTAACTACAGTTCTACTATAAGCAAATAACGAATAAGTTATAAGAGCGATCATTGATAATGCTAATACTATTCTTTTCATTATGATACATCCGCTTTTAGTAATAAAATTTGTTTATTATCTAATTTTTTAGTCCAATTTGAACCTGTTTGTAAGTCTGAATCTGATGTTGGAGCTGAACTTGAAGCCCATCCTACACCATTAACTCCATACTTAGCAGTTCTATATACATAATATTCTTTTGTTCCACCGCCTACCGCTGGTTTATCATCTTCTAAGATTCTTAGGTTTTCATGATATTCAGTAAATAAAGCATTATCACCGCTTAAATATACTGGATATTTGTTTGATGATGCTGCGCAAACTGTATCATTAATAACAACTCTTAAACCATTTAATACTCTTACAAGTCCTGCAGCTGCGATACCAAATTTCTCCGCTTCATCATAACCCATAACATTAGATAGTTTTCTCATTGTATTTGAGTGCATTACAATAGTTGTTAACTCGTCGGCTGCTTCACCTAATGAATCCCATGCAAGCTCATTAAATAATTTTCCTGAAATTGCAGAACCTGAAAAGTCAGTATAGTGACTAGAGTTTAAAGCTGTAGCAAAAACTCCATCCATAACAGCCTTCATGATTGTTTGATCGTCTCTAATTGCAGTATCTGCGATTTGAGTGATAGCACCATCAATACCTGATGATCCTTTTCTAATCGCATCAAATTGCGCTTCTTTCATACCAAATCCTGATTGGTATACTGCATGCTTTTCAACATCTGATGTTAACGCGCCTGCTGTTACTGTAGTTGAATCCGATGCTATTCTAGTATGAGTTACAACTGACTCTAAGTCATCATTATACCATCTTTCGCTAATTTCACCAGCAACTTCATTTACTGGCACGAATGTAGTACTAACTAATCCTTGCGAATAGATAGTATTTTTTCTAGTTAGAGCGTCTTGAAAGTAGCCGCTCCATTGTATTGGATATGCCATTTATATATTCTCCTTAATGAATAAATTTAGGTTTATTTGTCTTACTTATGTAAGGTGCTTTAACTCTATCTTCAAAAGTTTCTAATTCTACTTTTGGTTGTTCTAGAGCTGGTTTTTTGATACCTAATGAATTGCTTGGAGTATTTATAAATTCTTCTATTATCTCAATATCTAAATTTTTAAACTTTTCACGTTTTTCTTCTGGTAGATTAGAAAGTAATTTTTCTCTTTGATTTTGTTCTTTTATCTCAAAAGACTCTAACCTGGCTTTTAAGTCATCACGCTCTTTAATAGCTTGCTCTAATTCTTCTAATCTTGATTTATATTGTGTCAATTCATTTTCCTTAGTATCTTTTTCTTGTTTTGTGTTAGTTAAATCCTCATCAAAAGAATCTAATTTACCTTTAAGCTCTGTATTTAGTTCTTCTAATTCCTTGGCTTTTTTACGATATTTTTCATTTTCCTTATTGAGTTCTTTTATTCTCTTTTGAGCGCCTTCATAATCTTGTTTCATTTCATCAATTGTTGGCTCTGGATTTGTTACCTCAACCCCTTCCTCAATAAGCGCTTCAATTTGCTCTTCTGTTAATCCTTTAGCTAGTAGTGATTTTCTTGTTGGCATCTCCGCCCCTCATTAAGTTTAACATCTCGTTATTCTGTTTCATTAGTTTGCGTTGGTTGCTCACTAATTGTTGCAACAACTGGTTCATCTCGTCCTGCTGTTCCAAGTGCTTGATCTGTTGCATCGTTTGTGCTGACGCTCTCATTCAAGTCTCCTTTATTGTTTAAAATAGTTTCCTTTATTTGCTCATCACTACCATTCATTCCCGATCTTCTACCAAATTCAGATAAAGATATAAAGCCTTTATTAAATAACATCTCGTTATATTCAAAGTCTTGTTTAGGGTCTGTTATGTCCTGATTAACGTATGATATATTGAATTCATCATTATAGTTTATTCCATCAATAGAACAAACATCAATAGTTTTTTTGTGTAATCTTTTTTCAAATGCTTTTAAAATACTTTCATCTTTTGCTCTTATTTCTTCTAACTCCATCCTATCTATTTTCATTGCAATACCTGACAATTGGTTATTGTCATCTATTATAGAGCTAGGGAGTCCGAAATTCTTTAATTTTTCTCTTACTATTGAATCTTTAGCTTGTCTTAGGTCCATATATTGAGCTTGCGCCGTTATATGCTCTAATGTTGGAGGCATTATGTCGTTGTCTAAGTGTTTAGCCTTGTAAATCCTTCCTGAACCTAGCTTAACAGTTTCACCACCATCAATATTAATTCCTAACCAAACCCCAATAGTACCATATATTAAATTTTCATCTGTTATAAAGTCTAATTGATTTGCAAGTAGTTGTAACTCTGCTAAATTCCAATAGTTATATTCATTTTCATGATAGTCTGTAGGATTACCTAGTCTTAATATCTCAAAAGGTATAAAACCATAAGGATTAATATTGTCAGGATTTTCTTCTTGAGGTATAATACTATAATTTTCATCTAAGATTTTGAACTCATTATCGGTCCAAACTTGATACCTATTTTCGTAGTCTGCTTTTATATCACTATTATTATTTACTATTTTCTTAGTTTCACGATTAACTGTATATGATACCCAGAATTCATTAATGCTGCCTAATTCATCTGTTTTATATCTATAATTATCTGGCATGTAAGTATAATAATTAAGCTCACCCTGACTCACATAAGGTCTAATAGCACATTCACCTGTAATCTTTGCAACTTCATGCACCGAATTAAGTACATGATTAAACCCAATCTCATTATATCTATCTTGAAGTCTGTCATCTGCAAGTCTTTCTGGCTGCCCATACAAATCACATAAGTTTCTAACTATTCTTTTAAATAAAGAGTTATCAGTAGTTAATTTATACTTAAATTTTCTTAATATATCCTTATCGGAGTCAATTGAATAACCAGCTTTTAAATTAGCATATAACAAATCCCGTCTTGATGTTATTGCATTCGGTGTATCTCTATAAAAAGACAATAAAGCTTTTTTAAGACTTAAATCACTAACTTCATTTTCAAAGTCTGAACCTTGCCAAATTCGTGTAAAATCCGCATTAAATACTTCATCATATACTGGTTTAGTCAACACTTATTCTATTCCTATTATTTTTTAAATATGCATGTGGATAATAAGTCAAAGCATCCACTATATGAGTAACACCTTTAGGATCTTTTTTATCGTAATCTTCCCTTGTTACTCTTTTTAAATTCTTAATTAAATAATTGCAGTTTTTATCTATAAAAAGCTTCATTTCACCTTTATAGTTTTTAAATGCTCCATTAGTTAGGTTAAAAGCGTCTTCTTTTGATTTAACTCTTGGTGTATATATTTCTGGATTAAATCCATTAGACTGTAATATTTCTCTTATGATAGTGTAATTAGTCTTCCCTGGACTTCCTATCGTACTTCTATTATTTCCAGTACTATCCCCAGTTACATATATAATTCCACTATGATTATTTTCTTTTAAATATTGAACCGCTCTTAAGGTTGCTGCTTCGGTATTAGAATCACCTAATTGAAATTCCTTAACTACATAATGCTTGCCTTGATCTTCCTGAATAACTAATATACTCATAGGATTTACGTTAAAATCATAAGTCAATGTAGTAGGTAGTCCGCTTTTAAAATGTCTTTCTATTACATTTTCATCTGAAAAGGCATGAAATATAATCCCTGAATAATTTTCAAATGATGCTTCATATTCTTGTCTAAATGTTTTAGGGTCTAATTCTAATTTAGCTCTTTCAACTTCTTCTTTATCAACTAGACCACCCTCTAAAGTAGTCCATGAATAAAACTCCCATTCATCATTATCTTTTAAGTCATAAACCCAATCAAAGCCCTTAGGAGTACCAGCAAGCACAATAGAACCTTTCCTATCTGCTAAAGCTGGGTTTAATACTTCTCTATAAAGTTCTTCATTTTGATCGCTAGTTTCATCAACTAATGCTAGGTCTAAACCTAAACCCCTCATAGAGTCGTAATTTCTACCACCATAAACCCTAACTATTGAACCATTAATAAATTCTATTTTCAATGAACTTTCATTTTTTTTAGATATATACTCAATAGGTACTATACTCTTAAATGGATACCAAAACAATTCTTTTGCTTGCCTATAAGTTGGAGCTACATATAATATATCTGAATTAGGATAATTAACTGCTCTTTCCAATGCTTTGTACTTTAAAAAATGAGTCTTGCCACCTCTACGCCCGCAATAAGCTATAATCCTTCGAGCTTTACTCAAAAGAACATTTAATTGGTTATCTGTAGGCTTAGGTAAATTCAATCTTAGGTATTTCCTTATTTTCAGATTCTTTTTTAGATTCAATCCTTGCAAGCTTAGGCATTCCATATTCTAATAAGTCTTTATAAGCATTAATAAAGTCTTTTCCTTTTA
>CALBDR010000066.1 GCA_937927525.1 uncultured Candidatus Melainabacteria bacterium | reverse complement strand
TCAAAACTTGTTTCATTTAATCTTAGCTTTCCTCTGTATTTAAAAAAGTCATATTGTTCATCGTTAAAGTGGCGCTTAATAGCCACGTAAAACTTATATATGTTAAATGGTGTCACAGTGGTAACGTTACAGTTTCTTTTTCAATTAAATTTAGATTCTGACTTTCCAGTTCCAGTTTCATCTTTAACACAGCATTCTTTTTCACTAATTTGGAAATAGCTTCTTCATCTAAATTTTCCTTTTCCATTATGTGAATCAAGGCATCCATATACGTCATGTCGTCGTGCATAACCAACTCTTCAACAGTCATACTAAATTCTTTTTGCTTATAGTTTGAGCTGGTCATATACCATGTTTGTCCTTATATTTTTTTCTAAGATCTATAAGATCTTGAATATGATTATCCCTCTTTTCGACAAACTCTACAACACCTTCGTGATCTACTGACATAAGAATAACTAACTGATTAATAGGCTGTTTAAAAATCTCCTCATACATTACAGCATAACCAGCTGCTTGCATAAAGTAGTTCTTAATATTCTCTCTCTTCTTAACTTTCTTAGACGTCTTATAGTCGATGATAGATAGCTTACCTCTGTATTCTGCAATACAGTCTACGCGACCAGCCATTTCTAAGAAGTCAGAGTATAAAGCAATCTCTTGACCGTAAACTTTACCAAAGTGCTTATCTATCTGTTCTTTAAGAGCATTAAAGTTTTGATAGTCAAGTGGCATTAGTTTATCAGTATCAATCTCCTCATTGTTAACATAATCTTCACATAATTTATGCATAAGTGTTCCACGCCTAGAAGCCTGAGCAGAAACTTTATTAGCTACTTCATCACCAACACGTGCTCTCCATTTAGCTATACCTTCAGCGGTCATTAACTGAAGGACTGTAGTCATTGAGGGATACTTTTTACCTTCTGGAGTAACGTAAAACCGCTTACCATCCTCCTGGGTGGAACTTAAGTCTTCCCAATCCAAACTTTCATGTATAAACATTTATAATAAACCTAACTCGTGTCTAGCCTGAATATATTCTTTGACTATTCCACTTCTTACAATATCATCAATACCTAACTCTGTATGTGCAAAAGAAGGCATTAGTTTTATTGTTTTGAATAAATTATGGATACCGCTTTCTTCAGATCCTTTAGTAACAAAGTCTGATTGTCTGAAGTCACCACACATAATTATTTTAGAGTTATTTCCCATACGAGTAATAACTGACGAAACTTCATGATCGTTTAAATTCTGAACTTCGTCAACAATTATTATTGCATTATCAAAGGTAATTCCTCTAATAAAAGACGTTGGTCTAAACTCTATCATATTTCTCATTTTTAGCTGAGAATAGATATCGTCACGATCAAATAACTTAGTGCAAATCTCTTCGTAGGGAGCTTCAAACTCTCTAATTTTGTCCTTAGCAGAACCAGGGAGAAATCCTATATCTCTAGTTGCAACTGCACTTCTAAAGATAATAATTTTATCATATCCCTTTTCGAGAAGATCTTTAAGAGACAAATATAAAGAAAGAAATGTCTTACCTGTTCCAGGTAGGCCGTGTAACAATAGATGCTTGTTCTGTCTATAAAGAGAAAAGATTTTTTTTTGATTGTCAGTCTTAGGATAAATTTCTTTTATTCTAAGAGTATCTTCAAACTTTTCTCTTTTAACTTGTTTACGGTGTTGGTTATTATTTTTTTGAAAGATTTTTCTTCTTGCCATTAAAATGTATTTACCGTGCTATCCTTGTGAGCTTTTTTAGTTTCTCTCAGTAAATCTCTAAAATTATCATCTGGTTTGATTCTACCCATACGATGTGGATCAGCAAACCCTGGAGTTGCCAGCTTTTGTCTTAAATTAGGATTTTCTGAAAGATGCTTTTGAAGTTCGTCCCACGACATAATGCCTGATGACTCTTCTCCAGTTTCTTTATCTACAAATTCGTAAAAAGGCATTAGTTCCAATCGTCATAATAATCATCCCTGTCATAGGGATTTTGTTTTCTTCTTTTCATATTTTTTTGTCTTTTAATCTTCTGAGCACTAACATCTCTAAATTCGTCAAAAATGTCCTCATCGATATCATCGTATTTCGTATTGGAGTTTCTTTTCATTTGAAGATGTCTGGGAAGGCCCTTTCTGCCAGCTTCTCTGTGATATTTTTAATTGGAATATTTTTATCTTTCATGCCTATCAACACCTTAGCATCATCTTTATCTACAGTTTCTAAAATACCGATAAACAAATCTTCGCGTTTAACATCTGTCAAGTTAGGATTACCGCCCTCAATAAACAGATACAACTTCTTAAAACTGTAATACAAGTTTCCTTGCTGATCTGGGAAATCATTTTCTTTATATGGAGGAGCTCCTTCAGGTAAAAGAAATTTGATTTTAGGATCAAATGCATACTTTAAGATGGTCTTCAGTGGTTGGTTGTCATTATAAGATCTGAGCTTTTTCACTCTATCGTGAAATGATACTACTTCTGAGACTTCAACTAGAATCTCATAAACACTTTTTCTAACCATGATTATCCTTATTATATTGTTTAGTCATTTCAATCAACATCTCTTTATATTTAGTATCAAACGTTGCGTAGAGCTCAGTATTGAATTCATCGCCTCCAATAGCAAGAGGTTTAAACATAGTATCAAACACTTCGTCTAAGTCGTAGTCTATATTTTCTAAAAAACAATAAATTGAGAATAGTACTTCTTTTAACATAATAATTCTGGGTTGAAGGGCATTGAACTGCCCTTCATCCTCTGTATCAATGGAGTCCATAGCTCCACTCTGTTCTATCATTCTCATGATAATTCTAAACATTTCGTTAGCCATTACATCACAATATGATTTCTTTAACTTAGTAACAGACTGATCTACATCTTTAGGTGGATCTACAATGTTGGAATCGAAACTACTAGTTTTATCAGGAAAAGTAAAAATATTATTAGAGCTCATTTCTTTCCCACAAAATACTGTTCAACATTTGATTCCATTCTTTAATTCTTACATCCCATGAGAAGAAATTGTCATAATATAATTTCTGTTGAATGATCATATGTTCAGCATCTTCTTTATTGTTAGTAAGTGTAACGATCATATTATCTAGAATGCTGGTAAATAAATTGGCATGTTTATTAGCATCAGGCGTCCATTGGTATGTGATACCCCAACATCCAGCAGTTTCTGGGAGCGCTGCATGATTAGGAGCTAGCATAAGGCAACCAGCATCAAGCGCTTCGATAGCACAGAGGCATGATGTTTCAGGCCAGATGTTAGGATAAGCAAAAATATCAGCTTTTTTCAAAGCTTCCCTGATTACTGAATTAGGTTGTGTTCCGTGGTAATTGATCTTAGGATGATCCTTACATCTTTGAAACAATTCCTCGTATGGTTTATCTCTTTCAGACCAACCGTACAAATCAAAACTAGAATAAACATCAAGTTCAATATTATCATGTTTATCAGCAAGATGTTCAAAAGATGGAACAAGCAATTCAAGACCTCTATGAGGTGTAGAATGGTAGATAAGTCTCACAATTCCATCTTTAGGTTTTTCTTTGAGCTCAATAGGCTCAATTGCATTCTTAATAACATAACAATCATCCCAGTTTAAGCCATACGTATGGATGTACTCGTTCATCTGCCAATTAGATACAAATACAAACTTAGCAAATCTTTTGCGGCTTTCTGGATCGGAAAGATGATGAGACTCTGGATCGTTTGGTAGATCGTGGAGCCACAATACTGGAATTTTGTCTTCTTCAATATCCCTTACACGAGAACAAATAATTTGAAACTTGTCACGTAGTGTTGGATCTAATTTCTCTGCCAGTGCAGTGGCCATTAATTCAGTACCGCCCATAGCATTTTTGCTAAGTTCGTTTCTTTCAATTTCAGTCATATTAACCTTTTAAAATTTGTTGATTCACTGATTCAGTAAGTTCTTGATATCCGCCTAGTTTACTGCCATTTAAAACTACGACTGGAACGGTAGTTTGATCTGGGAACATCTTATTAAAATCTTCTTTACTTACATCCCTGCCCAACACTACCTCTTTGTATTTATGACCTTTTTCTTCGATGAGATTTTTAGCCTTTTCACACCAGATGCAGTTGGTTGTAGTATATATTAAATATTCATTCATCGAATATCTCCTATTGAAATAGATAAATAACATAAGCTATTTACACAAAGGAGTCAACATGTGTGTTGTCGTGGCCA
>CALBDR010000065.1 GCA_937927525.1 uncultured Candidatus Melainabacteria bacterium | reverse complement strand
AGTTTCATCATGTAATCCTGTGTGTGGTTATAAACTACTTATTATAGCACACTATTAAGTAAATTGAAAGCCAGTAAATGAAAAAGATGCATTAAATGTTAGATATTCTATAGTAGACGCCACTGAGTTGAGTTCTAATCCTGTGACGGATGTGGGATTACATCCCTTGTAGATAATTCTTTTGGAAGGAGTATTATTGCTGGTAAGAACGGAAATAATAATATCATTTTGAGTAGGATCATTCTGACTAAGAGTTTGAGATCGGGTTTGTTGTGGCTCGTACTTTTTGTTCACCATTTCGAGCATCCAGTTATACAGCTCTGTGTAAGAGGTAATATCTTCATCAAGAATGAACTGTACACTTAGCTCACCATAATCTAATGCATCACCTGGCAAGTTAACGTTGCCGATACGAGAATATGGAGTAGTTGGTCCTGTAATAGACACATCAGGATGCTGAATAGACTGTGCAAAGAATTCCAGATTAGGATATTCTAGTCTACTGATAACAACTTTAAACCCAGTAGGTTGTAAGAAGTTTCTATTCTCAGTTAGTGCCATTTGTTACTCCACATAAAAAGAAAGGGTAGACCTTTCGATCTACCCTAGTATTTATATTACTATTATAGTTATTGGTATTTTCTTTATGCAGTGGACACCAGAATGTTGTCAACACGGAAAATACGGTAGTACTGGTTGTTAGCCGCAGCTGGCAGACCTGTGGTAGCAGAAATTGCACCAGGTACGAATGGGTTAGCAGTCATACCGTAACGAGTCTTGAAGCCAATCTTTGGCTGGAAAGAGTTCTCACCAACTGCACGAACCATGGTCAATGGAACGTATGGGCAGTAGAAGAGACCAGCATCGTATGCGTTGCTACCTTTGTAACCAACGTTGATGTAGTCAGAGGAAGCATATGGATCAACATATACTTTCATCTTACCGTTCAGTACACCAGCGAAGGTGTTACCTGTGTCATCAACATTCAGGCTAGTGGACATAGCAGGAGCGTAGTCGAGCATGCCAGAAGCTGCCAGAGCAGAAGCTACGTCGGACGAACATACGATAAAGTTACCCTTACCACGTCTGGTGTCCTTAGCGATTTGGTTTGCTTCACGCTCGATCTGGAAAATCAGACCCTTGAACTTTTCAACAGACCAACGACCGTCAGCGTCTGCATCAAGGTCAAAGATACCGTTAGTGGTTGTCTGAGAAGTGGAAGCACCCAACTTAGCTTGGGAGTTAATCGAGCGAACAACTTCACGGTTGATTTCAGCCAAGATTTCTGCGGACAGAATGTTAGCCAGTTCGGTTTCAGCGTCGAGACCGTGGATGGCTTTCAGATCTTGTGCCAGTTCCATGGTGTACTCAGCTTTCAGCGCACGGGTCTTAGCAGTAACCGTCTGCTTTTCGATGGAGAAAGCCATCTCTGCAAATGGGTTACCAGCAGAGTCGCCCAGAGCTTCACCAGTTACAGTGGACATACCCTTGCCGAATTCAGCAGAGTCACGGTTATCAGACAGGGTTGGGTCAGCAGCAGAGTCAGCAGAGTCACCGAGACCGGAAGGACCACCAGATCCGAATGCAGTTTCATCACCAGAGAAGCCAGCGTTTGGCTCAGTAATGCCGAGTGCTTCAGCGCCACCCTGAGAGGTGTAACGAGACTTCATCGCAAAGATGAGACCAGTAGGACCAGTCATTGGCTGTACACCACAAATGTCGTAAGCCATCAGATTTGGCATAGCACGACGAACCAGAGAAATCAGTACTGGATCGAAGTTGTCAATACCAGCGCCAGTTTGGTTAGCTGGAGCATCTTCATTAAGAGTGCGGAACTGACCGAAAGAAGATTCTTCCATCATTGCACGCTCTTGGTTTTCGAGAATAGCAGCAGTTACCTGCTTGCGGTAATGATCAGAAATAGGACCAGCGGTTTCTTCGTTAAGTACTGGAGCCCACTTCTGTACGAGCTTGTCGTAAGATACGGGAGTTTGCATTTTGTTTACACCTTCCTTAAATTATTGTTGTGTAGTTCTTTTAATTGCGGAAACATAGCGAGCCATCATGCCTGTAACTTCTTGTTCTTCGGCATCATCCTCTACCATTTCTTCTGCAACTGTTACTTTTTTCTTGGTGAAGTAAGATTCTTTGACTGTGGATACTTTCTGTGTGAAAGTTTCTTCATCTTCGAAATCAATATCTTCAGCGAGGGATTTCAACTTCTCT
>CALBDR010000064.1 GCA_937927525.1 uncultured Candidatus Melainabacteria bacterium | reverse complement strand
TACTGAGCGAGGGCTATCATTCTGATTCTTCTATGTAATGCTTTAAATTTTTTCTTATTCATAAGTCCTCCAGTAAATATAGAATAGCATATACACGAAACAATGTAACAACTATTTTATTAAATGTGGGAAATTGTACTGATTACAGTGATTTAGGCGCTTAAATCTACTACAGCATCGCCAATATTTCTGGTGCTTAATTTAAATTTTGAACCATTGCCATCCTTTACAATAATTCTTTTCTTATCAACAGACTCTACAGTATATTGCCTACCGTAAAGTTTTATGATTAAACCTACACTCCAATTTTCAATCATATTTGAGTTAAAATTAGAATAGCTTCTTACTGGACTAGAATCTTTATAACTATTCTTGATATTGAAAAACTCATTTAAATTAGAAATACCGTGTTTAGCCTTGAGAGCTTCAAAGAGTGTATTAACATCACAATCTTCTTCAAGATAAACACTTTTACCTTTCTGGTAAGAGCAGCCGCTAATTTTATTGAGAATACCCAGGTCTTTGAGCAGAGATCTCTTTACAGACAACCAACCGTGACCTGCATCGTTAAAAAATGTTGCTTTGATTTTGTTTTTCATAAACCCTCCTACACATACTAATATACAGATTATGTCTTAATGTGTCAAGGATTAATTATTACTATTTGAAGTTTATTATCTCAATTGACCTGCTGCCCAAACAGACAACACAGCTAGACCGACCCCACCTCCAAACCAAATCCATTTCTCATAAGATCTATACTTGGCGTGATTTTTCAAGATATTATATTGATTTTCAGCTTCATCTTGCCAAAGTTCAGCCCTTTTGTCAGATAAGTCAATGGCTAAATCTTTAAGTTTAATAGATTCATTTAGCTTCTTTACTTGCTCTTTGCGATCTTTTTCGTCTTCAATTAGCTTACCAACCATCTTGTGACATTCATACGAATATGCTACAAAATTTTCCTTTCTAACTATATCTGTTTTAATATTACAGCTTGCGTTCACATTTAGTGAAAGTGCCATCATACTTATGCATAAGATCAAATGCTTCATAATCTGTTAACCTTTTATTTTCAACTTCTCTTTTTTCTTTTAAAGTTTTGCGAATATTACAGTCATCAAATGTAATATTAAAATAACTTAACCAATCTGGGTCAATTATTAATGCTTTTCCCATTTTCTTTCTCCTTTGTTCTTACTATCCATGATTCAATTGTAGATATAGATACTGGTGCAAAGTTGTTAGCATCAACACCAACATCATATTGCCTACCTAATATCTTTTTAGACTTACCACTATTTGGTGAATGTATATGACCATGTAAGTGAAATTGACCATAGTTTTCCATAGTAAAACTTCTACGTTTTGGATTAGTTTCACCATGCCAATTCTCATGATCATGCTTACCGTTTTTACCCATTCCCTTAGTATCTTCACGATATAATCCAAGTAGTGGACAATGAGACATTGTGACTTGTTCATTAGCTATGACTAACATAGCATTATAAACTACAACATCAAAACCTGAATTATACATAGTATTTGCTTTCTTATCGTGATTGCCAAGTACAAGTACTTTAGTTCCTACAAGTCTGTTAATTACTTTACGCATTTGCTCAGACCCACCCATCCCCATGTCGCCAAGGAAATAACAAATACTATTTTCAGTCATAACAGCATTGTACTGCTTGATTAAATACTCATGCATCTCATTGCAATCTTTAAATGGACGGTTAGAATATTTAATAACATTTTCATGACCGATGTGCCAATCACTACTAAAAAATATTCTTTTTCTATTACTCATCTAATCCTTTAAGTGCCAATCAATATCAATATCTTCTTCTTTTCTATCTTCGATTTTCTTTTCTAATTTATCAGCCTCTTCTTTCTTTTTCTTAGCTGCTTGTCTAGCTTGCCTTTGTTTAAATCTAAGTTTCTGAGCTTCGCTCTTTGCTCTTTCCATATCTTTTTCAGACTTATACTCAAGATAATCTAGATAGTATTTAACACCTACAGCAATAATCGTAATAGGTAATAATAGCCAAAAAAGCCAACGCTTCGTATCCCATAAACCTGCTAATTTATCAATCATCTTTCATTTCCTTTATTCTTTCTTCCATTATCTTTTCAGCTAATTCTTTCTTAAGTTCCAAGTTTTCCTGAGCCAGTTCTTTATTTTGTTTATTGAAAAGCTTTTTAAACATTTTTGCAAACTTAAGATGATCTGATTTTTTATCACCGTTAAAATAAATGATAGCATCACGCACATAATTAAAATCTTTTCTAAGTTTTTTGCCTTCATCTGTATTCGATAAATAATACTCTAATAACTTACACCAGCCATTTAATATCTCTAAACATTTTTCAGCCTCAAAGGACTTATTGTTCTGATCCATCTGGTTTACCAAAGTTACGTCTAAGTGTATATACACCACCAAGAGCAGCTACAGCAGCAGCATATTCACCACCAGTAAATGCAGCTACAGTTAATCCACCAATAGTCATACCTCCCAATAACAGCTTTACATTACAAACAATAAAGCCGACAACAAATGCTGTCATAGTTACTGATTTCTTACCCGAAGAGTCTTTAATTAACATAATACTTTCCTTTTTTCTTCAATGTTTGCTTAACCATATTCTTTGTATAAAATGTGACAATTCTCTTTTGGTCAAATATAATTAATGGATAAATATAATTATCTTTCCATTTTACTTTCCAAGCAGAAACCTTATCTCCATTATTTTTGTTTAAAAACCCCAAAAACTCAACATTCTCATCTCCATTATATATATCGTATGAGATCTGTTGAATATCCTCCTTATCTAAATATATACCATAACGCTCCATTGCCCTTTCTTGGCAATGAATATCCATTTGAATCATTTCTTTTTCCTCCTAGCAAAAATACTCCTCTAAAAACAATATGTTTAGTTGATGCCCAATAGTGTGAGCTTTGGACATAATTTCTTTATTTCCTGATCCATATTTATTATTTACCCATTCAACAATATCATCATCTTCAATATATTGAGATACTTGGGTAAATGTTTGGGTATCTACTACACCTTTATCAGCATTTTGAACATAATAATCAGCAAGTACATGATCGAACTGCTCAAATACACTTTCCTTCCAACCTCTATGTTTACCTTTACCTTTCCTACCATCTTCAGTAGTTAAGATAATCATAACTCTATTTTTCAAGTCTTTAGCATCTTCAAACTCAATATCATGCTCTTTGAGCATAGCGCAGAGATCTTCAAGATAAGCTTCACGCCTATTATGAGCATATCTGTCTACAATATCCTCTGAAGACATATACTTAGCCCATTTATTAAATATATCCTCACTCGAATATTTGTTTTTGTCTGGCATTATTCTTTCTCGCTTCTTTTATTTCTTGTTTAATTTTATCGACTTCCTTGCCATCTTTATTATCTGTGCTAACATCATAAAAGTCAAGTATTGCTTTCTCTTGAGCTGTCCAGAACTCTTTAGCCATCTGCTCAGTAAGATTTGCCGTAATATTAGGATCTATCCATTGATATACACCAGCTTGACTACCAGATGGCTCTCTAAGTCTTTTCAATAAGTTACCTTCTAATAGCTTCATCAGCAGTGTTTTATACCTTTTCGTATCAATTGTAGTTAATTTAGTATTATCATCATTAGCAAATAATTCAGCAGCAATACGTTTAGATAATAAAAATGTCTTCAAATGCTGTGTGAATGTTGCGTTAATCAATGAGGCGATCTGTCTATGTGTAGCATCTTTACTTTTATATGCAGCAATCAATAATTCCCTCAGCTTCTCATCTTTAAAGTCTTCAAGATTAGTAGTTTCAACAAGTTTGTACAGCTTGACCTCATCAACCTTATCAAATATAGCATTGTAATCAAAATTCATTTATTATCCTCCAAGATCTAGTTTATTATACCACAACTATTTCATCCCAGTAGACATCCCAGTAGACATCCCACAATTCATCCCTTGATATGAATATGAAATGAAAATGAAAATGAAGTGAAGTGAGTACTTTACTTTACTTTTTTTATTTTGAGTAATATATTGCTCAATAATCAAAATATCTCCAACAAATGAGTAATAGAATACTCACTATGAAACAAATAGAAATTCAAACTGCGCCACAATCTTTATTTATACCTACCACAAATCCCACAAGCATTTTCATGGTATAATTAAACAGCTAAATGTATGAAAAATTCTTATACACAAGGATAAGTTATGGAAATTACTGAAACTACTGCCACATACCCTATGAATTTAGTAGGGTCTAGAACAGGCGAAACGTATATTGGAGAGTTTAAGTTTAAATGTCTACTTACACCTATTGAAAAAATAGAAGCAGACAAGCAATGTCGTAAATTATTAGGCGAAAATATGATTATGGCATCAGACACAGCAAAGTCCCTTGCTTTTGCCCTCTCACAGCTCCAATTTCGCATTCTAGAGGCTCCTCCTTTCTGGGATAGCAGGGTGTTAGGTGGAAGCCATATAATGGACGACAACATCATTATAGAGGCTTTTGACAAGTCTGTAGAAGCAGAGGAGCAATTTATGGAGGCGGTTCAGAAAAAAGCCAAAGAAATCGA
>CALBDR010000063.1 GCA_937927525.1 uncultured Candidatus Melainabacteria bacterium | reverse complement strand
TATTGATTGCGACACCAATGTATGGTGGAATGTGTTGTGGAACGTATACAAAGTCGTCGACCGACCTTGCTCAGTTATGTGCAAAGTATGGTGTTGAGGCTAGGTTCTTTTATTTGTTTAACGAGTCGTTGATTACTCGAGCTCGTAACTATCTTGCTGATGAGTTCATGCGTTCTGATTGTACCCATTTACTATTCTTAGATAGTGACATTGGATTTGATCCAAACGATGTCCTTGCAATGCTTGCACTGATGAGTGAAGAGTCTGATTACGATATCATGTGTGCTCCATATCCTAAGAAGACAATTGCTTGGGAGAAGATCAAGGATGCTGTCGATCGAGGGTTTGCAGATAACGATCCAAATACTCTTGAGCGATTTGTTGGTGACTTTGTATTCAATCCAGTACCAGGACAAGGTCAGATGACTCTCAATGATCCTGTTGAGGTGATGGAAGGCGGTACTGGATTTATGATGATCCAACGTCGAGCATTTGAGAAGTTTGATCAAGAGTATCCACAACAGAAGTATCTTCCTGATCATGTCCGTACTAAACACTTTGATGGATCACGTGAGATCATGGCATACTTTGATACGGTGATTGACGAAGAATCTAAGCGTTACTTGTCCGAAGACTATATGTTCTGTCAGTGGGCACGTAAGGCTGGTGTGAAAGTATGGTACTGTCCATGGATGCGTACAACTCACATGGGTTCATACTTCTTTGGTGGATCGTTAGTAGATCTTGCTCAAGTTGGAGCATCTGCTACGGTCGATACTACTAAGTTAAAGAGTAAGAAATGAAGATAACACAACGTACCTTTCAGATCTTGAAGAACTTTTCTTCGATCAATCAGACACTGTGTGTCAATAAAGGAAACAAGATCCGTACGGTGTCAACAAACAAAACTATCATGGCAGAGGCAACTGTCCAAGAAGAGTTTCCACGTGAGTTTGCATTGTATGATCTCAGTGAGTTTCTTGGTGTTGTTAGTTTGTTTGATAACCCAGACTTTGACTTTGACACATACTACGTCCAGATCACAGACGATGCTAAGGCATCGTCGAACTACTTCTACGCTGAGAAGTCTATGGTTACAGTACCTCCAGAAAAGATGGTACAGCTTCCAGATCAACCGATCCAGTTTACACTTGGAGACAAAGTTCTTAAGCATGTCCTCCAAGCAGCTGGTGTGATGAAGTTACCAGAGATTGTTGTTCAAGGGGATGGAGACATCATTCGTTTAGTGACAACAAATACTAAGAACACAACAGGTCACGAGTTTGCATATGATGTTGGTAAGACTGATCAGCGATTCAAGATGGTGTTCAATGTAGACAATCTCAAGTTGATTTCTGGAACATATGATGTGACAATATCTTCTAAGAAGATGTCAAAGTTTACATTGTCTGATGGATCTATGACATACTTCATTGCGAATGAAGGTAGTTCATATTTTGGTGGTGAATAATGGATAAAGAAAAGTTAAAGAAACAAATTCAAGAGCTCAGCAATTCAATGACACGTATTGATGGTGAGCGTGAGTACATTCGTGAAGCAGTGAAAGCTGCTAGCGAAGAGCACGGAATTAACAAGAAGGTTCTCCGTAAGATGGCGACAGCCTATCATAAACAAAACTTCATGGAAGAAGTTGCCAATCAAGAAGAGTTCGAAAATGTTTACAAAGATGTTATTGGTTAAGGAGTAAGGATGAAATCAGGTGTATGTGTCCCTAGTGTCACATTCAAAACTAGAGTCCGGGATCACCTCATTGGAGGTGATAACCCATTTGTATGGCGTGATGTAACTACTAAGGAGATCTTTGGTGGACGCCGTGTTGTTGTATTTTCATTACCAGGTGCTTTTAC
>CALBDR010000062.1 GCA_937927525.1 uncultured Candidatus Melainabacteria bacterium | reverse complement strand
ATGTTGAAGTTATTAACATCCAAAAGGGTGGCGTAAACGTAGCGCGTATTAATGTAGCAAAATCTCAGACACTTATGTCTGTCTACACAGTCCCTGCTGGGTATACGGCCTACCTTACACAAGGTACAGCTACCTGTCAGGATGGGGCTGATGCTACTGGTGATATGTTCGTAAGATACTTTGGTCAAGATTCCTTTAGAGTTGGACACTCCTTTGAAGTATCTGGAGATGGTGGTCAGTACTTTTACCCCTTCTCTGTACCTCTAGCTATCCCAGAGAAGTCTGACATAGACGTGAGAGCTACAGTCCGTAGTAACAACGCTCGTATTACTGCAGCTTTCGACATGATCTTAACTAAGAATAGTGTATTGAGGACATAATGCCGAGAGCAGGTTTACAAAACAAGATGAAAGAGCATAACGCCAAGTCTAAGTACAAGGTGACTATGCGGATGTTGGAGCAAGTCTATGATCGGGGTGTTGGAGCTTACCGCACGAATCCTAGTTCTGTACGCCCTAATGTTAAGTCCCCTGAACAATGGGCTATGGCTCGCGTTAACAGTTTTCTGCGGATTGTTAGTGGCAGTAAGTCTGCTAACCACGATAAAGACCTTTTACCTTCTGGTCACCCAAGCAGCACTAAGAAGCGTGAGTACATCAACGAGGATGCTTATGTAGTAGATAAAGCTGATAAGCCTCTAAACAAACCATTTCGCCTACCTTCAGGTTCAAGTAAGAAGTTTGGCGTATATGTAAAGGACGGAGACCGCACTGTTAAGGTTACCTTTGGTGATCCTAACATGGAAATCCGTCGAGATGACCCCAAGGCACGAGCTAACTTCCGTAGTCGTCATTCTTGCGATACCGCAACAGATAAGACTTCTGCACGTTACTGGTCGTGCCGTATGTGGGAGAAAGGAACTTCTGTGACAGAAGCAACTAAAATGGATATCGAAGGCAAAATCCTTAAGGCAGACGACGAACAGCGTATTGTCTATGGATGGGCCTCCGTCATTACTGAGAAAGGTGAACGTGTAGTTGACCGTCAGGGTGACGTAATCGAAGCCGACACACTCGTTAAAGCCGTGAATGACTTCATGGAGAATGTACGTGTCGGTAAAACAATGCACACAGGCGAACAGACAGGGATGGTTATTCACTCTCTGCCTATCACTAAAGAAATTGGTGACAGCCTTGGCATACAGAGTGACCGTGAAGGATGGGTTGTAGCCTACAAAGTCTACGACGAAGATGTCTGGAAAATGGTCAAATCTGGTGAACTTGCGGCCTTCAGTATTGGCGGTCGTGCGATTAAGGAGAAGTTAAATGAACCTTCTTAAACAACTGGAGCTTGATGAGCTATCTCTGGTGGATCGCCCAGCTAACGCGCAAGCCAAGGTTGCTCTATTCAAACGAGATTCCAATGAGGATACAATGGAAAAAGCATATAAAATGACAGAAGAGCAGGAAAAGAACCTAGACAATCTTCCACCTGCTGTTCGTGCCA
>CALBDR010000061.1 GCA_937927525.1 uncultured Candidatus Melainabacteria bacterium | reverse complement strand
ATTAGTAACCCTTTTACCATTTGTAGGATTTTTCTTCTCAATTCTTTTAATGTTTGATTGGCATAAAGAAGATAAAGAATCGGAGGAGAGCAATGTTTAGAATATTATTACTATTAGTTATGGTCATGATGACCACAACACAAGCGAAAGCCATAAATAGATTATTTTATAAATCAAATTTTTATGGAGGAGACCCAAATATAACGAAGTTTGTTATTGATGAAGATTTCTCAGAGCCCTTTAGGGAAGTCATTATTAAAAGAATAAAAGAACGCTTCAAGGTTACTGAGATAAAGTTTAAACAAGTAGGGGAAAGATACAGAGAGCCATTCACTCTTGTATTCACTAAAAACAATGTACTAGGGGCAACAAATGGCTACTTCAGCCCTGGAGGTAATGGTTATACTACTACAATAAACGGAAGTAAAACTTTCTTTTCTACTCGACCAAATATCTTTATCCCAGAAGAAGATTATATTCTGGTACATGAGTTAGCACATTATTTTTTTCTGGATCATGAAAATGATAAGGCTAGATGGACGTTAGTTAGAACTAAATTTTTCTTTAAAGATTTCAAATTATACAAGAGCCCGTTAGGATTATCACAATCTATAAGTTACGGAAGCAGTGCGTTAAAAGCAGGTTTTGAGGACGTTTTGCCTTCAGATCAATTTAGTATTGATGTTATCAACGAAGAAGCAGGTTATATAAAGATCACATCTAACGACTTATTGGAATATGACGGGGCAGACCTTTACATAGAAGATTGTAATTATAAAGTTCCTGTAATAAAAAATTATAAAACTAAAACAGCTAAAGACGGCTATTTAACGGCAATAGGTTTAGGTTATTTAGGTAAGGGTGCAGTAGAAACTTACATTCCGTATAAACAAGGCATATATAAAGTTTACCTCAACCCCAGTAATCCTAGAAACTTAAATGTACCAAACTCAACGGATTCTTCAGGGCTTGAAAAACCTATACAGATTGGGACTATTAAAGTAAATAAAAAACTAAACGTAAAATTTAGTAAACAATTAAAAGAACTAGGCTTTGAGGCAAAATATTTTCAACCAATAAACAGGCAAGCACTTTTCCTGAAAAAACAAAGTAAAGTAGAAGAGCATTTACCGGGCATGGAAGGCGTAATAGTAGAGTAGAAAAATTCGTAGTATTGGAATTAATGTAAATAAAAGGAATAAAATAAAATGAAAAAACTAACTTCAAAAAATAATTTAGCTAGGGACAGTCGAGAAATAGAAAATACTATTTCATACAATAAAATTGTTAGTCATGAAATATATGATGGAATTAAGGGAGCTATCCACCATGTCGATAATAAAGCTATGGTAAATTCAATCCTGAACTACATTATTATTAGGGGAAATAAACTTGAATCGTGTGATGGTATCAGCGGGTACACTAAGTGGCTAAGTGCTAGTACACAATTTACTTTACAGATTCCCTTTGCTACTGCCAAAGCTATAATGAAAATAAATAAAAACAGTATTGATAGCTTCAGCTTCACTAGGTGCAAGAAAGATTATCACGAAATACAATTAATCGAAGTTATAACCAATACACATACCTTTAATTTCGAAAGTGAAGTTACTGACGACGAATTACCTGATCTTGAGCAATTTAAACAAAAAGAGACAATAGAAGCTACCTTTCTCATACTTGATTTAAAAAATACACTTAAACACTTCAAGGGTCATGATGTCTTGGTTATCGAATCGGATAAGAATATCAATCAAATTAAATTACCTGATAATTCCATTAAGGTTGGGTTAAATTTTACAAGCGAGCTTGATTTTCAGCTGGCGGTAAATATCAAGCTACTAGAGCGTGTCATTAAAAGCTTAGAATGCAAAAAGACATTAAAGCTAAAGCTTAACCCTAACTACAAGAAAGACTCCTATAAGATCATTGATAAGCCGATAGAAGCGATTTCAGGGAGATCAGGTAAGTCAAGGGTTATATTTATGCCAGTAACAACAAGATAACAAATAAATAGGAAACTAATTTTATTGTGTATAGATCAGAAGAACAAAAACTAATAGAAGAGATAAAAAGCATAAAGAGCTTATGCGCAAGCATGGCTAATCTGTTAATATTAATAGGAGGGTGCGTATTGCCCCCTAACAATAAATCAGCGACTTCTATGTACCAAACAATACTAAGTCAAATAAAGGAGCAGATAAATGAGTAATATTATAAATGATTACGTACGTAAACATTTTGACGAATTAGACGATAGCTATAAAAACTATCTAGTGCGTAAGGAAAAAGAATACAACGAGGATGAATTTATAGTTTTTGCGGGGATGATATGTGATGGCAGACCAGATGTGGAGATCAAGTTTGATGAATATATTAGGAAGAATGTATAGGTTAAACGACCATATATACACTCTATACAATATTATAAGTAAAGATACAGATATTATTGACCATGATAAAAAGGTAGGGTTTAGTCCTACTATCTATCCATTTGCAGCTAGATTGTTTGTATATATCATACGGGACTCTATTCTTAATCTTGCTTTAATCCAAGGCAAGGATAGAAAAAAGAGACTATTAGAATTTCTCAAAGAGTTCGAGGAACTAATATACAAATACACAAAACACAACGTGGTTCTTATATGATGTTAGGATTCAGGCGAAAGAAATTTATATACGACCATCTGGACTATACTATTAGCGAAGACGCTGTAGTAGTAAACGAAAAGAATGGTAAAGTTATTAAAGGCTATGAACGTGATGGGTACATCTTGTTTGACATACCTAAAGACGGTAAACAAATACAGTACAGACTGCACCTTGTAGTAGCAGACCACTTTGTACCTAATCCAAATAACTACGACTGGATAAATTTCAAAGATAGAGATTATAAAAACTGTAAAGCAGAAAATTTGCGGTGGGTAGTTAGACCGGATCATTCAAAAAAATATATCAAACAATATACTTTAAGTGGTATATTTGTAAAAGAGTACCCAAGCTTATCTACAGCTTCAGAACAGACTAACATAGATATAGGAAATATATCTTCTTGTTGTGAAGGTAAGAGAAGGAACGCAGGTGGATTCAAGTGGCAATACACTAATAAGAAAAATGATAAACAAGTAAAATGATAAACAAGTAAAATGATAAACAAGGAAAACAATGAACAAGATAGATAGAATCATACAAGAGCTTAGAGAACTAGTACCAGTAAAGGTTGTGCCTTGCACAGATAAACGTTTTCCTGTCTCGTTAGACTATAAACTATACGGGGCTGATCTCAGCCATATACTCACTTGCTTAGGAATGTTTGTAGACAACAGCAAAGAACCCTACGTAATTTACGGTATATACGAAGATTTTGTGGGGATAGGAATAGTTAATCATTAAATTTATGATAAGATTAGTTTAATGGTTCACCCTATATTAGGTTTTTCTTATAGTATTTTGAGACCTTTAATCGAGGATAAGTCTAAAAGTAAAAATTTGCGGACAGTAGAACCTGTAGTACCTAAACGGGACAAAACCCAAGAAATTGCGGATCTAAAAGCTATACTTAACCAGAAAGAAATATACCCGAAAGCTTAGCAAACTACACATAGTAGATTTTGCGGACGACTTTAACACCTTGGTTGTAAAAAACAAATTAATGTCGCAAAAAAAGTAATAATTTGCGACATATTTTTGCGGAGTAACTTTTTGCGGAGCTATTTTGCGGAATAAATTTTTGCGGAGGGGGTTGCGGAGTTTTGCGGAGTTGTGTATAATAGAAACAAAGGAGAAATTATGGAATTAAAAACATTAAACGATTATAACTTAGACTACGATATCTACGAAGAGTTAGAGGCACGTACAGTAATTCCTAAGCTAAATAAACTGTTAAAGGACTATAACACAGCCTTAGCAGAATTAAATGAGCTGAAAGCCCACGTAGCTACCTTAGAAGAGGTAGTAGGTGAGCAGGAAAAAACTATAGATGAACTTCTAGTAGTTAATACAGTAAAATAGAAAGCCTTGGTTGTGAAAATCAAATTATAAACTCTTGGTTGTGAAAATCAAATTATAAATCGTTGGTTGTGAAAATCAAATTAATTCTGATTAACAAAAAAAATCAAAAAAAAATTAATGTGTAAATACGCTTTACATATTTTTGTAAGAGTGTAAATACGCTTTACATATTTTTGTAAGAGTGTAAATACGCTTTACATATTTT
>CALBDR010000060.1 GCA_937927525.1 uncultured Candidatus Melainabacteria bacterium | reverse complement strand
GATTAAATTTTTAACAGGAGATGAATATGTCCGATAAAGAACTTTATGAAGACATCGAATCTGTTGAAGAAATGGTCGTGGATCCAGATCCTGAAGAGGAAGAAGCTCACGACGAATCTGAAGCAGAAGCAGATGACGAAGTATCTGAAGCAATGGCACCTGCAGCTAAAGGTAAAGCTGCTGCACCTGAAGTAGATGGTGCAAAGGCTGCTGCTGACGATGCTGCTAAAATTAAAGCATCTGCACCAGCTAAAGCTAAGGTACCTGGCGGCGAGGCACAAAAAGGTGACCAAGTTGCTGACAAGATTCCTGGCACTAAAGCTGGTATGATCAATGCAATGTATCAAGAAATGAACAAGATGAAGAAGGCTAACCTTTCTGCTTCTTACGGAAAAATCATGTCTGCTATGAAGGCAGAAGGTTTTGAAGTAGAAGAGGAAGATGCTGCTCCAGCTATCCATGAGAAGGCTGATGCAGTACAGGTCGACTTCACTGCAGACATGGACGCTTTGGTTGAATCCGAAGCTACTTTGTCTGAAGCGTTCAAGGACAAGGCAGCAGTTATCTTTGAAGCTGCTATCAAGTCTAAAGTTTCTGATGAAGTTGCACGTATTGAATCCGAACTTCAAGAAGAATTTGCTGAAGAAGTACAAACTGCACGTGAAGAGATGATCGAGCAGGTTGACGGATACATGAACTACGTTGTAGAAAAGTTCATGGAAGAGAACAAGCTGGCAATCGAAAACGGTATTCGTACCGAGATCGCTGAAGACTTCATGAGCAAGCTGAAGGACCTCTTTACTGAGTCCTACATCGATGTTCCAGAGTCCAAGGTTGATCTGGTTGACGAGCTCTCTGAGCAGGTCACTGATCTTGAAGCAAGACTCAATGAAGCCACTGAAACTGCTATTGAGCAAACTCAGTTCATGGAAGAACTCATGCGTGATGCTATCATCCGCGAGCACTCCCGCGATCTGGCTGAAACTCAGGTAGAAAAGTTGAAGTCCCTGGCTGAAGATTTAGATTTTGAAGATCCAGAAGCTTTCGCATCGAAAGTTGAAACGATCAAAGAATCTTACTTCACCAAGAAGAAAGTAACTGTAGCTGAAGAACAGATCGATGAATCTGCTGAAGAGCAGGAAGTCACTGGTACTATGGCTATGTACGTTAACGCACTTAAAAGAACTAACCATTAATAAAAGGAAGGTGTTTCAATTATGACTCCTACAATTTCTTACGATAATCTCGTACAGAAGTGGGCACCAGTACTGAACGAAGAGACTGCTGGCTCTATTTCTGACCCATACCGCAAAAAAGTAACTGCGGCTATTCTCGAAAACCAAGAGCGTGCAATGCGCGAAGAAGCTGCTTGGGGTTCCTTTGGTACCCTGAACGAGGACGCTCCTACCAACGCAATGGGCGCTTCTAGCTCGACTGCTGCAGACGGTCGTATCGATACTTTCGATCCAGTACTGATCTCCTTGGTACGTCGTGCTATGCCTAACCTGATGGCTTACGACATCTGTGGCGTACAGCCAATGACTGGTCCTACTGGCCTTATCTTCGCGATGAAGTCCACCTACACCGATCAGGATCCTGCAAACGAAGCTCTGTTTGATGAAGCTAACACTGCGTTCTCTGGTGATGACACCTTCTCGCAGCCTAGCACCACTTCCGGTGCTGACTCTGCAGCTGGTCGTGTCACTGCTCTTGCCGGTAACGGTATGACCAGAGCAGCTGGGGAAGCTCTCGGCGACTCCGCTACTAACCAGTTTGCTGAGATGGCATTCACCATCGAAAAGCAGACTGTTACTGCTAAGACACGTGCTCTGAAGGCTGAGTACACCATGGAACTGGCTCAGGATCTGAAGGCAATCCATGGTCTCGATGCAGAGACAGAGCTGGCTAACATCCTGTCCGCAGAGATTCTGGCCGAAATCAACCGTGAAGTTATTCGTTCCATCAACTCCCAAGCTAAGCTGGGTGCTGGTACTGCTAACACGGCTGTTAACGGTATCTTTGACCTGGATACAGACGCTGACGGTCGTTGGTCGGTTGAGAAGTTCAAAGGCCTGATCGTACAGATCGAACGTGAAGCAAACCAGATCGCAAAAGACACCCGTCGCGGTAAGGGTAACTTCATGGTATGTTCGTCCGACGTAGCTTCCGCGCTGGCAGCTTCCGGTATGCTGGACTACTCTCCTGCACTGTCCACTAACCTGAACGTTGACGACACAGGCAACACCTTCGCCGGTGTACTGAACGGCCGTATGCGTGTCTACATTGACCCATACTCCACAGACGACTACATCAACGTCGGCTACAAGGGTACTAACCCATACGACGCTGGTCTCTTCTACTGCCCATACGTTCCACTGACAATGGTTCGCGCCGTTGGTGAGAACACCTTCCAGCCAAAGATTGGCTTCAAGACTCGTTACGGCATGACTGCTAACCCATTCGTTCTGGGTGCACAGGCTGCTTCGACTGGTCTGCCAGCTGGTGGTAACAACCAGTACTACAGAATCTTCCGCGTTGACAACATTCTCGTTGAAACTGCGTAAGCTGTAGATAACTATAAAAACATAGTATAAATACTAGGGTGGATCGAAAGGTCCACCCTTTCTTTTTATGCGGAGCTAGACATGTCACTAACTGCAAACAAGAACTACTTGCAACCTACTGGATTTAAAGTTGTCATTAATAGAGTCAACTATCCAAACTTAAACTTCTTTGCGCAAAGTATCAGTCACCCTGATGTATCTTTAGGTGGCCCGACCTTACCATATAAAAGAATTGGAAACGTCAACTTTCCGGGAGACGCTCTAGAATACTCAGAGCTTAACATTCAGTTTATTTTAGATGAAGACATTGAGTCTTACACTGAGCTTTATAACTGGATGGTAGACATGGTCAACAAAGACTTCAAGCCTCAGACAGACACAGATCCAACTCAGATGGACATCTCAGTATCTATCCTGACTAGTCATAATAATCAGAACAAGACTGTAACCTATAAGGGTTGTAACCCAACAAGCATCAGTGGTCTTGAATTAACTTCAATAGCATCTACAGTTGAGTACTTAACATTTAATGCGTCATTCTCATTTACAGGGTTCCAATTTACTTAAAAGTGTGGTATAATACACTTAGTTAAAACTCAATTTGGATTTATTATGAAACTTGATTTGGAAAGCATCCTAGAGATGTGGAAAGAAGACTGTGTCATTGAAGAAATGAACTTGGATGAAGAGTCTCGTAAAACACCTTCCTTACATGCTAAGTATCTAGAGATTCATTCTCTTACAAAACTTAGGTTAAAGAAAGCTGAGCTTGATCAAAAGATTCTGCTTAAGGATAAGTGGCTGTACTATAACGGTAAGATGGATGGCGAGACTATTCAAGAAAAAGGCTGGAGCTTTGATCCTTTTAATGGGCTTAAAGTCTTGAAAGGAGACATGGATCATTACTATGATTCTGATACTGATATTCAAAAATCAGAGGAGAAGATTGCGTACTATAAGACGATTATAAGTACCTTAGACGAAATCATTAACAATTTACGATGGCGGCATTCAACCATTAAGAACATGATTGATTGGAGGCGTTTTGAGTCAGGTGGATAATGGAATTAAAAGCAAATACCTTACATGTACGTAAGAAGAATCATTCACAACTTCTTGTAGTATCTGAACCTCATATTGCAAATGAACTGAACGACTTCTTTTCATTTGAAGTACCAGGTGCAAAATATATGCCCGCCTTTAAAAGAGGGTGGGATGGAAAGGTGCGACTATATGACATTAAAAAACAAGAGCTTCCTTGTGGTTTGTATGAATACCTAGACGAGTTTATTCGTCCACGTAACTACACGATTGAGCTTGATCACGATACTACATATGGACGACCTGATAGCAATATAGCTGTAGATCCGAGGGATCTGGCTAAATTCATTAAATCTTTGAATCTACCCTTTGAACCAAGAGACTATCAGTTTGATGCAGTGGCTCAGGCTATCCAATCTAAACGGCTTATTCTATTGTCACCTACCGGTTCAGGTAAGTCTCTGATTATCTACATCCTAATGCGATGGTATCTGGAAAACCATAACAAACGTGCAATTATTGTAGTGCCTACCACATCTTTGGTCCAGCAGATGTACACTGATTTTGAGGAGTATGCTCAGAACGACGACTTTGACGTATCGAAGATGTGTCACCGTATCTACTCTGGTATGCCCAAGCATAATGTTCCTGAGCGGGTCTTTATCTCTACATGGCAGTCGATCTACAAGCTTCCAGGTAAGTGGTTCGAGCAGTTTGGTGCTGTATTCGGTGATGAGGTGCATAACTTCAAAGCTAAGTCATTATCTGGCATCATGAACAAGTCACGTGAAGCAGAGTTTCGGTTCGGTACTACTGGTACACTGGATGGAACTCAGACACATAAACTTGTGCTGGAAGGATTGTTTGGCCGTGTCTATAATGTAACCACTACTAAAAAGCTGATGGATGCAGATACTCTGGCGCAGCTGAAGATCAAGGTCCTGCTGCTTAAGTATCCACCTGAAGTGTCTAGAGACATTATAAATAGTAAGGATTACCACTACGAGATTGACTACCTTGTTGGTAACGTTAAGCGTAACAGGTTAATTCAAAACCTGGCGCTAGACCAAGAAGGTAATACGCTTGTTCTATTCCAGTTTGTAGAAAAGCACGGCAAGATTCTTTATGATATGATTAAGGATAAAGCACATGAACGGCGTAAGGTTTTCTTTGTATCAGGTGAGGTCGATGCTGAAGTCAGAGAAGAGATACGTGGGATCGTCGAAAAGCAGAAAAATGCTATCATTGTTGCTAGCCTTGGCACGTTCTCCACAGGTGTAAACATTAAGAATCTGCACAATATTATTTTTGCTTCACCATCCAAGTCTCAGGTAAAAGTACTACAGTCCATTGGACGTGGATTAAGAAAGTCTGAGGATGGTAGATCGACTACACTATATGATATCGCTGACGATATGCATATGAAACAGAAAAAGAACTACACTCTCCTTCATGCAATTGAACGTATGAAGAT
>CALBDR010000059.1 GCA_937927525.1 uncultured Candidatus Melainabacteria bacterium | reverse complement strand
TTGGGTCGCTCTTCTTCTGGAATGTTCTTTACCAGGGCGATTTCCAAGATACCTTGTTTTAGCTTCACCGACTCTACCTCTACATACTCCCCTAACGTGAACTTACGTTGGAAGTTCTTTTGTGAAATACCACGGTGGTGGTATTGATATGGAACCTCATTTGTTTCTTCGATCTTCCTCTTACCCTCTACGGCTAAGATTCGCTTATCGAGTTCCACATGTATCTCATCCGCTTCAAATCCCGCTACCGCGAATTCAATGATAAAGTTACCCTCGTCTGTTTCGACGATGTTGTAGGGCGGATAGTTTGATTGTTGTGAGGCGATTGTTTCTAGATTTTCTAGAGCTTTATCTAAACCGATAAAGAATGGTGAATGTCTATACATGCCGTTCATTGTAATTCCTCCTTCTGTAACAGCAAAGAAAACCACTGGACCCTTTCGGCATCCAGTGGTATCTATTTATACGAAGTAGAGGTTTGAGTCAACGGCTAATTTCAATTTTTCTTGTTACCGATGTTATACTTCGGAACAAGATCCCAGTCACCCTTCTCACGGTAAGGAACAACCTTGACCTGGCTCATAGGAGCAACAGGATCTGCAGTCATTCCAGCATTCTTGATTTTGAGGAGATTCCACTCTGCCAGTAAGTTGGCAATCGTGTTAAGTCGAGCAGTGTCGTTTTCATCCATATGGGATGGCTTACCATCCAATGCAAACATTTGCTTGAAGTGTACAATATAGTACTTACCTTGTTTATGGAGAATGTGACAGCTCTGGAACAGTTTTTTGTCCTTGCGTGAGGATACACCAATTCTAGTAAGGGTCTCTCTTACTTTCCGGAAATCATCTTCACCGTCTAATTCGACTTCGACAAAGGAATCGACAATTTCATTATTCATATATTACCACCTCGTTCAAACCTCTTTTGCAAAGCACTTATCTGGTCATCACTGAGAAGCTTCAGAGCCTCTTCAGCTTTTTGTTGATTGTATTTATAAGTTTGCATCACGAGGTCGACATTATCAATAGGTGTTTTCTTGAACCACTTGGAACGACGTTGTTTTTTCCTTAAACTGTTAAACAGATAATCATAATGCTGCTTATCACTTAACCCGTGCCTCTGGTTAACCTCATTAATGTAAAGGATACTGTCGATGAAGTATGAGAATCCTTTGTTAATTACACGTTGCTTGTAATCGGATTCGTGATACTCCATCGCAGTATTGCTGGAGCTGATATTATTGATAATATCAAATACACTCATTTAAAAGTGCACCCAGCCATGATCTCAGTCAAGCAAGCCGTCATGTTGATCTCATTGTTCATCACAAAGGCTTGCTTGTACTGATAGTCGGCAACAACCAAAACAAGTTGAGGAATAGATGATTTATCTACAACCTCACTACCAATCTCATAGAGCTTAGTAAAAAATGTTCCAGGATCAGCATCACTGTTGTCGGCAGCCCATTTACGAACTTCTGTAAAGTTCTTGGACTTAATAAGCTCAAACAGATCCTTGTAGTCTTGTTCTGTTTTATTGGTAAGAATGCCGGAGTCGATCTTACCTGTTGCTGCGTAGGATTGGAGTTCGTTGATAACACGACGGAAGTCTGGGAAATGCTTTTGTACAAGCATTGCAACAGCTTTCTGATCGTACTCAATATTCTCTTGTTCGAGAATCCAACATACACGTTTGAAGAACCCAGCAGCAATAGATGGTTTCTCCTTGTTATCAATCTTAAACTCCACCATCGAGCATCTAGAGTGCAGTGGCTCGATGATTCGGTTAGGGAAGTTACAGGTTAAGATAAACCCACAGTTCTTAGAGAACTCTTCCATAAAATTACGAAGAGCTGGTTGTGTTGATTGCGGATTAAGGTAATCTGCCTCATCCAGAATCACATACTTGCGACCACCAGAAAAGGAAATGGTTGAAGCAAAGTCACGAATTGTGTTTCGTAGTGTATCAATGTTACCGTCAAGCGATCCGTTGATAACAATATAATCACAACCAAGCTCTTCGAGCATTGCTCTGGCGACAGTAGTTTTGCCTGTTCCTGCAGTACCAGTTAAGAGAAGATTAGGAATGTTCTGATCATCAACAAACTTAGCAAACTTCGCCATAAGCGAAGATGAAAGAATTGCTTCGTTAACTTTCCTTGGTCGGTATTTTTCCGACCACAAGAATTCTTCCACTACTTGGCCTCCAGAGCAATAAAGTAGGTGATTGGCTTAGTCACACACTTGAACCGTGCGAGACCTTTAGGAGACAAAGCAATCTTATAATCTCCTTCAATCAACTTCCAGTTCTCAATCTTAAAGATATAATTCATCTCGTTGACGTCTACATCTTCTCCATATTCCTCTACAACGATAGAATAGTTATCTCCATTCAAGTCTTTTATATCAACAACTTCCATAAAGATCTTAGAGCGTTTAACTGAGAATTGGATTTGAGGCTTTGAGAGGATAGAAGCACCTCTCATCACCTTTTGAATATCACTCCACGACACATCAAGCTCAGTGATGTTGTCCTCAGGCAAAACAATGTCCTTCTCCGGAGGAGTGATAATCATGGAAGGCTCAGCATATCGATACAAGACACTATGCTTATTAGACTTGATCTTTACCTTCTCTTCCATGAATTCGTATGACGGATCCTCGAAAAGAGAGATCACTCCAAGAAACCGAGACAGTTCATAGATAGCAAAGTTTTCTGGAAACGTTTCCTCTACCTCACAAAACGACATAATGGTTCGTTGTGGAGAGATAGTAGAAATCAAGTTACCTTTTTTCACATATACCGAAGGATTGATAGTAGCATAATTCTTCAGTATGTCAATAGTATTCTTGGAGATGTTCATCATCGCTTCATCTTTTCAAGTTGTTTCATGTCAGCAGTCGCTACAGCTCCAATCTGAGCAAGAGCACCTAACGAACCGCCGAAGATATAAGTACCACAATGCTTGAGTTCCATCCAAGGACACAACCAAACTTTCATGCCAGCCTTACGAACGTTGTAACAGAACATGTAGTCCTCAGACAAGTATCGCTTGGATTCTGGATCAATAATACAATCAAAGAAAGCCATGATCTCACGAGAGCCATCAAAGTGAGCAGTTCGAACGTGATCAGGCTTGTACTTGTATTCAGGATAGATCTCTTCATACTTTTCAAAAGTCTCACGACGAACCATCATAAAGCCAGTACCAGCTTCACCGACTTCTACAGGCTCGTTGACAGGAACAGACTTCTGACCAGCAACAGGATTGAATACATAGTCGCCAACAAATGCTTCCAGCTTGTTTGGATTGTCGTCAGCTACACCCTGATCAACTGCCATCTTAATCTTTTCCCAAGAAATGTTCTTCTTAGGATAAGGACCTGCAATGATATCATATTCAGACTCTTCGTCTTGCAGAGCAAGCAGAGCAAGAACATCCTTAGGATCAAAACCAATATCCGAGTCAATAAACATCAGATGTGAGAAGCCAGATCGCATGAACTCATCAACACAATAGTTACGAGCACGAGTGATCAGAGACTCGTTAAACAGATAGTAGAATCGAACCTCAATATTGTACTTAGCACAGATTGCTGCAAGGTCAGCAGTAGACCTTGCAAACATACCATGACATTGTCCACCATACATTGGACATGCTACAAACAGTTTTCGCTTTTGTAGCTCCTCAATTGCAATCTCAGTTTTCACTAGGTACATCCTCCGGCTTGACTTCAGTCATGTTTAAATAGATTTGATCGTGTTCTTTACCAGTACCGTAGTCGCCATCATACAATCCCTTTGACTCAGATTCAAAGTTCAAGTATTGACCAATCCGTG
>CALBDR010000058.1 GCA_937927525.1 uncultured Candidatus Melainabacteria bacterium | reverse complement strand
CCATTGAGAAGGCGGCCCCTGTTGAGATGATCGAGGTAGAGGGAGTATCTGTAGTTAAGTCAGATGTCCCAGCTCCTGTTCTAAAGGCCCTAGAAAAGGCTGAGCAAGAGCGTGCAGAGGCTGCTATCGCTAAGCGTGCTGAAGCTGACCTACCTAATTTTGCACTAGATGTAGCCAAAGAGTTACTAAAATCATTCGGTGACAATGAGGCTGTTCTTATTGCTTTAAAGTCTGCTGATGCAGCAATCAAGTCTCTTACTACTGAACATGGTGAGACTGGTGAGGCTGAAGACCTAGCCAAGGCATCTGATAAGTTGGATGCAATGGTAAAGGAATACATGAAAGCAAACAATATGGCCAAAGGTGACTATGCAAAGGCTTATGCAGCTGTTGCAAACACTGATGAAGGTCGTGCCCTAATCAACAAATCTTATGAGGAAAAGTAATCATGGCTACCATGACTTCTCGTGACACCCGTACTATGATTGCGGGCGGTGACTTAAGCGCTAATCAATTTCACTTTGTAACACAGGCCGCAGATGGACAGATTGATGTCACTGGTGATGGCCTTCGTGCTGATGGTGTTCTACTAAATGACCCAGATGCTGCTGGCAAGGCTGCTACTGTTGTTGTCTCTGGCAATGTAATGGTAAAAGCTGGTGGTGATGTAACAGTTGGTGCGAATGTAGCCTCTGATGCTACTGGTCGTGCTGTAGTTGCTGTTGCAGACGACATTGTTATGGGCTATGCCCGCTCTGCTGGTGCTGCCAATGAGATCATCACAATTGAACTAATTCAAGGCGGAAACGCTGAACCAGCGTAACTGAAAGGAACTACATAAATGCCTATCCTATCTCCTTCACAGGTCCATATTGACCGCCCGTTAACTAATCTGACTCTGGCATACGTCCAGGATCAGGAGAACTTCATTGCTGACCGAGTTTTCCCTCTGGTTGGTGTTTCTAAGCAGTCTGACAAGTACTACGAGTTCTCTCGTGCTAACATGAACCGCACTGGTGATGTTAAGAAGCTAGCTCCTCGTACTGAAGTAGAGCGCATTGGTCTAGAGTTGTCAAACGACAGCTACTTTGCTGATGTCTACGGTATTGGTATGGACTTCTCTGAGCAAGACCTAGCCAATGAGGATGAAAACCTAAATATCCGTATTCAGGGTGCTCAAACCCTAGTAAACCGCATGATGATCCATCGTGAAGAGCAGTTTGCTACTAACTTCTTCTCTACACAAGTGTGGGATACTGAGGTTACTGGTGTGTCTTCTAATCCTACTGGTTCTCAGGTTCTACAGTGGAATGATGCATCGGCTAACCCAATTGTCAATGTTACAACTGCAATGCGCACTGTACAGCTTAAGTCTGGTGGCTTTAAGCCTAATACGCTTGTAGTTGGCAAAGAAGTTCGTGATGAGCTTATCAACCACCCTGACATCCTAGCTCGCCTAAATGGTGGTGCTACTGTAACTAATACTGCTTTGGTTACTGATGCCAAGTTGGCTGAGATCTTTGGTGTTGAGCGTTTCCTAGTTATGGAAGCTGTTAAGAACACAGAGGTTGAGGGTTCTTCTACTGAAGAAACAAATGCCTTCATTGGTGGTAAGAACGCACTTCTTGCTTATACTCCTGCTTCTGCTGGCTTGCAGACACCTGCATCTGGCCTAACATTTGCTTGGAACTCAATCCCTGGTGCTAACAACCTGGGTGTCACTGTTGAATCATTCTCAGATGATGCCTTGAAGCGCCTACAGATTGCTGAGCACATTCAGGTTAAGATGTCTTACCAGATGAAAGTAGTTGGCTCTGAGCTTGGCTATTTCTTCAAAGACATCGTAGCTTAAGACGGCGGGGGGTAGATCATGCAAAACTTTTCTATCCCCTTCCAAGTTGACCGTCCAGTATTTGTGAAAGTACCATTTACAGCTTCTGGTCGGTCTCTTAAGGTTGGGGACCAATTCAAATGGTTAGAGACAGGCTTTTCCAGAGATAAGGCAATGATCCTGTTTAACCAAGGCTTCCTTTATCATTCTGATGATATGGTGGCTGAAAAGAGAAGTGAAGTCATTGGTGATGGCTTAGAAGCTTTCTCTGAAGAAGAATTAGCAAGCTTGGTAAAGAAAATAAATGAGTCTGTAAAGGCCAAGACCAAGAGCGATTCAGAGTTTAGTCGAAAGAAAGTTAAGACTTCCAAAATCAAGTGGAAGCAGATCAGTTTAATTAGGAACTGGCGAGAAGTCTGGGGTAAGCTGGAGGACCACTAGATGAGTTGGAGCTACGATAGTTCAGACCTTGATACCTCAACACTGTCAGGTCAACTCAATGCTACCAGGTTTCTGCTTGGTGATACAAATGCAAGTGACCAGAGGGTTGAGAACGAGGAAGTGCTATTTGCTCTCTCTCAGAACTCCTACAATACCTATAAGTCTGCTGCATGGCTTGCTAGATCCTTAGCCTCTAAGTATGCCAACCGTGTTGATGTAGACCTTGATGGTGCCCTAAGTGCCACCTATTCTCAACTACAAGAACACTATACAGC
>CALBDR010000057.1 GCA_937927525.1 uncultured Candidatus Melainabacteria bacterium | reverse complement strand
TCTGTAAAGGTCGTAGTGGCTCTGAAACAGTCAGATTTCAGGGTGATTCTTCTACGTCACATAAACTTAGTGTGGATGAGTTCCCGCCCCAAGTAAGACGAGTACTTAATTTATATAGGTTGGTACAATAATGGCTAATATAAAAGCGTCTTTAATTACTAATATTAATTTTTCTTTACTTGAAGAGTATAAAGCCTACATACGAGCCAGCAAGCCAATCGCAGAGGGAGGCGACCGGAGTACTAGTGCCAATCTACAAATAAAACTAGAAAAAGCTTTAGGCGAGCAAGTATTTGGTGCAAAAAAAGTTGCTGGGGACGGTAGGTTTGAACAAGACTGGCTTATAGATGACAAAGCAGCTGCACAGGAAATTGCAAGCAATTTAGGTGTCTTTCAAATAGATAAAGACGGTGTGTTAAGAATAGAAGCTAAGTTACAAGCAAAAGGCGAAGAGTCTACTACTACTACAGGAATAGGTGGTACAGTTTTATTCAATAAAAATACTTTAGACTTTAGTATTTTAAAAGAACTAAGAAGAAATTTAGGTAGTGCAGATAAGTTAAGAACAAAAGAAGAAGCAGTAGCTTTTGAAGATATTATACTAAACGAACTAAAAAAACAAAGAACCAGTTCTGCTAAATTTAACTATTTAGAAAAAAATGCGCTAAAAACTATACATAACCCAGCATATAATAAAAGTAAAAATCTTACAATATTTAGCAAAACTGCAGGTAGTTTACAAGCGTACAATATATATTTTCCACGTTCTAAGTTTAAAACACCTATTTTTGGAGTTAACGTTAGAGACAGAACTATAAAGTATCAAGTACAAACTGCGTTTGAAAAAAGCATAGTAAAAAAGTTAAATAGTGCAGCTACTGTAGGTATAAATAAACAAATTGAAAAAGAACAGTTAAGTTTGCAAAATTCTCTAGCCTCTAGATTAAAAGTAGCACGCACAAAAACTACTTCTATAACATTTGGACGTGGGACAAACACAAAAAAAGAAAATATAAATATAATATACTATACCACAAATAGTATGCCGGTATCTAGTGCTAAGATTATAGGAGGTAAGAAACTAACATATAAACCAGTGCAAGAACTCTCTCTAATAGATATAACGGTAGCAGTGCGTGGTAGAACTAGATTGCGTATGCGCAGAGGGGTAGGAAACCCTAGACCGCCTAAAATTTATGAACGCTCTGGAACTTTTAGGGCTAGTATTGAAGCAGTTGCAGACATAAGGCAGAGACGCATTAACTACTTTTATCTGCCCTACTATGACAGTTTAGAAGCCTATGGTTATGAGATTAACGATCTAGTAGAAGGTTCTATTAGAGCTATCTCTCAAAAATTATTTGGACAACAATTTGTTTTACAACGTAATACATAAATTTTATAAAAAAATAAAATTTGCCAATGTTAAAGCTCCGTGCTATACTTAATAAGAATTAAAAGATGTCAAATAGAACAAGTATTAACAATTTTCTTATGAAACAACTTAAAAGAATAGATGGGAGCGTCTCTCCTTTTGATTCTTCTTATCGTTTCTTGTCTGATCTACATGAAAATGTATATTCTGGGTTTAAATATATAGACGAAATAAATGATTTTCCTACTATGTTTGCTACAAGCCCTAAAGAAACTAGAAAATATAATACTCATCTTAATACCGAAGCTATTGTCACTAGTGTTTTGAGATACTATGTTTATAGTGACGATGCAGAGACTAAATTATCTGATATATTTCAAGATGTCGAACACATAGTATATAATATGCGCGTACCTAATCAGTATAAATCTTTGGATATTGTTATAGATAATTTTATTACAGACTCCGGCTTACTAAAACCTTATGGTATGGCGGAAATATTTCTAAGTTCTCGATTTGAAATATAAAAAACTCTAAAGGAGAAAGCTAAAATGGCTACAGCATTAAACCTTCAACGTAATTCTGAAGTGTATATGTCAACCGTTGACCTAACTGGTGGCGGGGATGGTGCTAACATGACTCCTAGCAATACTTGGAGAGTAGAAGTACTCGCCGGTTATGCCGCAAGTCAGTCAGCAGCTACTCAGGATATCACTTCACTAGAGAGTGGTGCAAGTCCTGACCGTAGTACTCAAAGATTTAATACCTCGATCAACCCAACTGAATGGAATTTCCAAACCTATCTACGTCCTACGGGTATTACTAATACTTCCGGCGGTACTAACGTAGATCCTACTGGTAACTCACAACCAGTAGCAGACTGGTTCCTATGGCAGGCTCTGCTTTCTAACACCGCTTTTGCCGCTGGTGTAGGTGCAGCATCTGAACTACAAAGTGTTTGGGAAGCTGACGGAGAGTTTGATCTAGCTACTCGCGCAGCAAGTGGAAATACTCGTGCCCACACCTCTAACTTTGCTACTGCTACTCAGTATCAAATGTACTTTAAAATGGATAACGTGTACTATCAAGTTAAAAATGCTACTGTTAATGAGGCATCTATTGATGCGGCTATTGACGGTATCGCAACTACTAGCTGGTCTGGGCTTGGTACAGACTTCCTAGAACTAACTGGTTCTGATAGAGACAATGTTGTTTCTGTAACTGGTGGTGTGCTAAATAGTGGATCGTCTGCTACTGCCAACTCTTACGCAGATGCAAATACAGCTGCTCACGGATATCACGCTTATGCAAGCTATAATGTAGCTGGCGCTGTTACTACTAGTGCGTTTATTCAAAACCGCCTAAGCTCTATTGAAGTTACGCACACTCCAGAAGGTCAAGCCGCAGATACGTATACTTTCCCAGTCACTGGTCTAGGATTTACGTATTCTAACTCGCTAACCTACCTAACTCCAGAAGAACTATCGACTCTAAACACCCCAATCGGCCAGTTTACTGGTTCTCGTACTATTACTGGTAACTTTACTGCCTATCTGCGTGCGGGCGATGATCAAAGTGCACAGTTCTTACGTAACATTGTTAACGATACTAGAATTAGTATTGCTCAGGCTAGCTCTGCTAACCTACAAATTGGCGGTACTACTGCTCCATACTTTGCTATCTATATGCCTGCAGTGCAGTATAACTTCCCAACACACTCAGTAGAAGATATTATTGGTATCTCTGTCGAGTTCTTGGCTCAAGAACCTACTGCAACACGCGGAACTGGTAGTGAGTTAACTATGTTTATATCACCAAATGCATAAATAAATTACATTTGAGGGGATGTAATTTACTTTTTACTGATGGGTAGCTACCTCAGCAAGCTATTAGATCTCCCTCACTAATAGTAAGTTGGATATGGTAGCTACCCTTTTTTACAACTAATGAGAGGAAAACAATGAGTTTAATTAAAAATATAATGGTAACAGATAAGGTTACTGAAGTAGAATTTCCAGATATTGACGGATTTATAGTAAGTGTCTGCTATATTGGTCGTGAAAGACTAATGAAAATTCGTAATAGTGCTCTGGTCTATAAGTACAATAAACGTACTCGTCAACGCGAAGAGGAAGTTGATAACGAAAAGTTTTTAGAGGCGTATGCCGATGCCGTTATTAAAGGCTGGAGAGGATTAACTGCTAAAGCTCTAGGTGAGCTATTACCTGTAGATATGAGCAAGCTAGATGCCACACAAGAGATTCCCTACTCTAAGGAAGATGCTCTAACTCTACTTCAAAACTCTACGATTTTTGATCAGTTTATCACAGACACCTTAAATAACTTTGATAATTTTGAGCGAGATCGGGTAGAGACCGAAACAAAAAACTAAAAGAATACCTCCGCAATGAACTACATAGCGGGGGTATGACTGTAGAACAGTATTTTGCTATGTGCGAGCAAATGGGTTGGGAGCCCAAAGAAGAAGAAATTCCCAAAGACATTAATTCTCTATCTTATACCAGCCAAATTGCTTTATTGTTATTTAATCATCTGCCAGATAGAATTGAAGGTATGAGTGGTTCTTGGTTAGGTAAAGACTTTTCTGCTTTAGAGACTTTTATGAATATATATGAAGTTGATAATCGAAGAGAGGTGTTAGAATTTATAATGACTATCCATAAAACATATGGTGAATTTTACAGACAAAAACAAAAAGTAAAAGAGACAGCCTCAAAAAGTAAAGCAAAAGTGAGACGATAATTGGCAGTAATTAAAAATATCCTACAAACAGTATTTACTGTTGACGGTGCTTCCAATGCAAATAACTCTATTAATTCTGTGAACAAGAATATGACCCGCCTTGGCCAAACATCTGCCAGCGCGGGTAGATCTTTTTCTTCTCAAGCCTCCGGTTTAGGAGGTTTAGTTGCCGCCTATGCGGGCGCTGCCGCAACTACTTTTGCTTTACAGCAGGCTTTTGATGCCTTAGCTAAAAGTGCACGAGCTGCACAAACTTTAGAAGGACTAAGCAGCTTAGCCGCTGCTAGCGGTGAGTCTAGTACAATACTACTGAACAATGTTAGAGAGATAACAAAAAATCAGATTACACTAACCGAAGCGGCTCAGCAAATTAACCTTAGTTTAAGTGCTGGCTTTGATCAGTCTCAAATAGAAGGCTTAGGAGAAGTTGCACTCAAAGCATCTCGTGCATTAGGAAGAGACTTAACAGATGCCTATACTCGAGTGATTCGAGGTTCTGCTAAGCTTGAAACTGAGCTTTTAGACGAATTAGGTATCTATACTAAAATAGAACCTGCTACACGTGCTTACGCTGCTGCTATTGGAAAAACTAGAGACGAATTAACTGAGTTTGAACGTCGTCAGGCATTCGTTAATAGTGTGATAGCAGAGGGTAATCGTAAATTTAGTGCTATCAATACCACTATTCCTACTAGCGCAGAAAAAATAGAAGCGTTTGGAACAAAAATTTTAGATGTAGCTACACAGATAGGTATACTTTTAGCTGACTTTGTAGCTCCTTTGGCTGACTTTTTAACCAATAATCTAGCCGGTAGTTTTGTTGCCGTAGGCACTGTTATCTCTTTGATAGCTAAAACTGCTATTAGTCAACTACAGGTGGGGATAGAAAATCTTGAACGGGCTATTGAGAAAAAAGTTGCGGCAACCAGTACTGGATTAATTAAAAATATCAAAGACTACAAAGGTTATAGTGCTGCTGCACAAAAAGCTATATCTGAAATTAACATACAAAATAGAGGATTAACTAAATCGGAACAACAAGAGCTTAAGAGCTTAAGAGAGGTTGCTAAGCAAAGAAAGTTAAATAATATAGAGCTTCAAGCAGCTCAAAGTATAT
>CALBDR010000056.1 GCA_937927525.1 uncultured Candidatus Melainabacteria bacterium | reverse complement strand
TGGAACTACAAAGAATAATGCAGGAATTTAAACAGATAGAAAAAGACTGCAACAAAAAGATGAAAGCTGGACAAGCTGAACATGGAGAATATGACCCTGAAACAGACCAAAGAGATTGGTATGATGAGCAAATTGACGAACTAATAGATATGATCAATTATGCTAAAATGATGATATTAAAACTTAAATACTTGCAGAATGAGCAAAGAAAAATGGAAAATAATTAAAGGGTATGAAAAAGCATATGAGGTTAGCAACCTCGGGCGTGTAAGGTCTTTTAAAGGGAATGGGCGAAAACGAAGCCTGACACCTAAGATCCTTAGACAGACAAAAAACGGGTGGGGGTACCCGTGCGTGCATCTGTGTCTTCGTGGCATAAAAGGGAAAAATAAATACATCCGTGTACATAGGTTGGTTGCCGAATATTTCCTACCCCCGATTAAGAATAAACCGCACGTCAACCACAAGGATGGCAATAAACTAAATAATCATATAGGAAATCTTGAATGGTGTACTGCTTCTGAGAATATGCTGCACTCATATGACAAAGGACTTAGAAGTACCCACATGGACACTCATCACATGGGGAAGTTAACTTCACATCAGGTGTTGAGGATTAGAAGAATTATTAAAAATCATCCAGGAATTACTAAGGCTAAATTAGCAAGAATTTTCAAGGTTAGCCCTCAAGCTATAAATCATATAGTTAAAGGTAAAAACTGGAGACTAACAAAAATACTATGATAATATTAAGTATCGATCTAGGAAAAGAATGCGGAATAGCAATAAAGACTAACCAAGGGATAGAATTTACTGAAGAATACAAGTTTAAAAACTTCTCCCAACTACAAACTTATGTAAAGCATCTGGTTATGCTATGGAAACCTGATCTTGTACTTTGTCCCTATCCGACAAGGTTTTACAACACCATCCTAAAGCATGGCAAAATGCTTGGTGTGATCTGTGCTGTATGTGAGCTAAGAGATATTCCTCTAATAGAAGTACAGGATAAGTCTTGTAAGAAACTAGTGATAGGGAAAGGAAACGCTAAGAAGGGAGATATCGCAGAGTATTACAAAGAATACTACCCAGATATCGATTCAGAGCATATCTTTGATGCTATCATGTTTATCGATTGGTATCTTAAAGCTGTAGAGAAAGCAGCTAAAAGATTAACTTAACACAAACAAAACACCGAAGGATATCGTCGTTGCTGGATCTATGAGTTGACCAACGGATAGAGCTTCGGTGCTTCTAGGTGTTAAACCTTTTCCTATGAAAACGCCCTTTCGAGCAACTTCCACCCTACACTAAAGTAGGGGTTTTGTAAACTATTTCAGTTTTACTGGTTCAGTAGTAACAATTCTTAGTAGTACATTACCAACACCATTAATTAGTGCGATGTACTCTGGGTTAATAACGTAAACTCCTGATACAACATCAACTACACCTAGAGCGATAGTTAATAGGTTGAACCATAAGGTTTTAGATAGAAACCATTTCTTTCCTTTTGCTTTAGCCATTATAAGTTTGTTAGATAATATATAAATAAAGCTGTTGGTGCAGCCATTGCTGCTCCTATAGCTTTGAAAGCTAGTGTGTAATTATGCGGCAACTCATCGCCACTCTTTAGGTTCAGGTCTTTGGTCGACAAAACCGTACTCCTGCTCTTCTTCTTCAAGTCCAAGGCGTTTAATTAGAGAATTAACTTCATCACGCAGCTTTACTAAATCCATCATTGCCATTGCTTCAAAGGCTGTTGCCCATACAACAAAGTCTAGCGGATCTTTAATAGCCCCTATCCTGCGTTGAAACATGGCTAGGTGTGCATGAGCCTCATTATAATGATGCTCTGCTTTTGCGTCCCATCTAGGATGCTCTCGTGGTTTCATGTTTTATAGGTTATTTTTTATTAGTAGCTTTTCTATTAGTAGCTTTTCTAACAAGTTCTAACACCTTCCATGGTGTCATATTCTCTACGAACCCATCTACATCCTCTAATACTGTCTCAGCCCACTCTCTAGTCTTCTGTTGCCATTCTGGTTCGACTACTTTGTTGACACCTTCAATAAACGGTAGCGGGTCAATGTAGTACTCTCTCAGCTTCTTCTGACTCCACCCCCTAGTGTAGTTAGTCCACTTAGGTAATTTCTTGATAATAATATCGAAGTGCAGGTGAGAAGACCAGTTACCACCAGTTGAGCCGCAAGTACCTATAACATCTCCTTCCTTAACCTGAGCACCAGTATGATAAAATCTTTTTTCTAGGTGAGCGTAACGACTCCATACTCTGTGCTTAGGATGGTAAACAACCATAAGGTTGCCCCACCCAGCACCAGTATTTTCTGAGTAAACAACTTGTCCATCTGCAATCACTTTCACATCTAAGCCTTGATCGGCGTATGGTGCTCCATAGTTTAAGTCTACTCCTGAATGCAATCGAAATCCCCCAACCTTGTCTCCGAACTCCCATCCGAAGTGTGTGTGTTTAAAAGGTACTATCATAGTGTTTTAGTTAATGGTTACGTCCTTAATATAGTAGCAATACAGGTTGATCTTTTGGAAAACTTCCCAGGGACACCACTTAATAGAGTTTTCCCCATAAGAGTTCTGGAACTTTAACCACTTAGACTGGTTATCAAACCCTCTCAACATCATCGCATGAGTTGCTTTCCTTTTCTCTTTCGTAGGCATTTTAATTACGTCGGAACTCTTAGGGTTCAGAACATGCCCCTTATATCTTTGTACAACGAAAATCATTGGACCGACGGTCTGGAGATGCCTACATAACCATTCCCACTTTCTCCAAGCGCTAAACCTTCGATATGAGCCGATTTTAACCAGCTCGCCTGTCTTTGTGTGGTATCCGTGGTTTCTCGCGTGAGAGCAAAGGTATTCAATCCTCCTTTTCTTTCCACGGTTCTCTTCCATCTCTTTAAAGTACTTATCAAAGTCAAACTCTACTTCTTTGTTGTGTAGCTGTTGCACATGTTCAGCTAGCATTGTAAAGAAAGCATAAGATGCACACTGAATAGAAGTACCCTGGTCCCATGTCCTGGCCGTATCGTAATCTAGATAATCTGCAATGATCATAGGTATTCTTTAGGGATATTTACAGTGCTACCAATCTTAGCGGTTCCTTTCCAAATCTTCTGATTGATCAACTGTTTAGCGGTCTTAGGTTTCCCATGACGAGCCAAGAAAGACTTCATCTTAGCGGTACCAGGACGCACTTTAGCTC
>CALBDR010000055.1 GCA_937927525.1 uncultured Candidatus Melainabacteria bacterium | reverse complement strand
ATTATGGTTCGATTGCGAGACTGGTGGTACAGATGAAAATAAGCACAGCTTATTAACTGCCTATTTTGCATTAACAGATGATGATCTTAATATATTCGATGACTTATATCTTCAGCTTAAGCCTGACGATATTTCACAGCTTGTAGTTGAGCCACAATCTATTGAGGTTCATAAGATCCAGCCTGAAGAGCATATTAAAGATCCTAATACTATTACATATTCTGAAGGTAAGAAAGTATTGCTAGATTTTCTTACAAAACACAAGATACCTAAGAAGAAGCGACACTTCCAACCATGTGGTCACAATGTTGGTTTTGACATTAACTTTGTTACAGCCCAGCTAGTGCCTCATGATGAGTGGGAAAAGCTTGTACACTACAGAAAGCTTGATACATCTGCTATCACATCGTTTCTAAAAGATGTGGAATTTTTACCTGCTGATATTGGAAATTTGAGTTCTTTGGTAGAATACTTTAAGATTCAGATGCTCACGGCTCACAACGCTAGAGATGATATTAAAATGAACATTGAAGTATATAGACATATTAAGCAATTAATGAAGATTAAGCGAACAGATATTGCAAACGCATCTACCAACAGTTTACTGGAGATTATTGAGGAATGAAAAATGAAATTTGAAGTAAGCTTTACTCATGTGATAGAAAGAAGAGTTACTTGTGAGGTCGAGGCATCGAGTGAGGAAGAAGCTATTAAAAAAGCTCACGATGGAGATTACGATATTTCCGATGAAGAATTTGCTCCTGAAGATGGTATTGAAGTAAAAGACTTTAAAGCTATTAGGAAGTTAAATGAAGAAAAGTGAAAAAAAGGAATACGATAAAATTCGATATATGAATAATAAAGAGGAAATTTTATCTAGAAATAAAAAATGGAGGGAGAACAATAAAGAGAAAACAAAGCAGATTCAAAAAAAATGGAATGAGGAAAATCCTGATAAAATAAAAGCTATAATGAAAAAATACCGTAAAAACAATATTGAAAAAGAAAGGGAAAGAAAAAGAAAATGGAATGAGGAAAATAGGGAAAAAATAAGAGAACAAGGTAGGATTAATTATAAAAAAAAATCATCTCAATATAAAAAAAGAAATAGCGAATATAGGAAAAGAAATCCAGATAAGGTTAGATTTTGGAACGCAAATAGAAAAAAGAGTATAAAACAGGCTACTCCAAAATGGTTAACAAAAGAACATAAAAAACAAATACTAGGTTTTTACACAAAAGCCCAAAAACTTGAGGAACAAACAGGTATAAAACACCATGTTGACCATATAATGCCAATAAAAAACCAAATACTTTGTGGATTGCACGTTCCTTGGAATTTACAGGTAATAACCAAAGAAGAAAACTTAAAAAAACATAACAAAATATTAGAGGTTATCTGTGATTAAAAATCATGTGTCACCATGCAATCACCCAGAATCATACCTATCTGGCTCTACTGTAGAGTCAATGATAGATAAAACCAAAGATCTTGGTCTGGAGTATTTTGCGTGTACTGACAATGGCACACTTACATCTGTACTCAAGGCTATCTCATATGGTAAGAAGAAGGGTGTTAAGGTAATACCTGGTGTTGAGATATTCTTTAAAGATAATGAATGTGATATTATTCAAAACACACCATCAGAAGCCATCAAGTATTTTAAAATAGTTATTCACGCCAAAGATCAAGAAGCATATCAAGAGATAGTTAGACAATGCTCTGATCAAAATAAAAAGAGAGTTAGGGTTGGGGAAGAAGAATACCCTTTGTTTAATTGGAAGGATCTTGAACAAATATCAAATTTTAATACTACTGTCAGTACTAGTAATGTCGAGTGTATGGTTAGTAAGCATTTGCTTGTCGGAAATGGAAAAGCATCGGAAGCGTACTACCTCAAGCTCAAAGATCTATTTGGAGCTGAAAACTTCTACCCAGCAATAGTACCATTTGCATACGATAAATATTATAACAAGATGATGCGTGTAAATGCTGGTGGTAAGGTTGTTGAAATTCCAGCCAATGATCGAGTTATTACAGATTCTAAATATTTTAAAAACCATGCTAAAGATCTAGCTCGTAGAGGTCACACTAAGTTAAAGTCTGTATTTATAAATAAAGTAAAATATAATGTAAAAGAAGAATTTCAAGATATACAAAAAGTAGAATCTTTTCACGGTTTTTCTGATTTACCCAGCGATATTCAAGCTCAAGCCAATCTACTTATATTTGCATTGGCTAAGCGTCATGATGATATGGATAGGCTGTTAATCAATAACTACGCTTACTATGCAAATAAAGATGATAAAGTAGTTCAGGATATGAAGCTTGGTGAAGAAAAGCGTATATATCAAAATCAACATATGTCCTCAATTGAAGAAGTCGCACCTTATTTACATATTAAACTAGGTTTTAGTGCTGATGATTTAGGTAATCTGATGTACAACTCTAAGAGGTGGGCTGAACAATTTGATGAATTTAACTTAAAATATAACTATAAACTACCTGATGCTGGAGATAGCCCAGAAAAACAACTTATTGATATGGGACGACGTGGAAAAAAATGGATGCAAAAA